>CAZKNR010000267.1:0-17403 GCA_964553925.1 uncultured Acidobacteriota bacterium | reverse complement strand
CGGCTCTCGAGCCGGGACCCCGGTGAGGTCCTCGGAGCGCTCGCCATCCTCGATCGCGGAAGCCAGGACCCGGAGCCTTTTCTCGCGCGGATCGACGGGCGATGGTTCCAGTCGGCGCGAGAGTTCGTGCCTCTTCTGGTGGCGCTCGACGAGAGGGCTCAGGATCAACCGAACGAGAGATGGCGCGGTCTTCGGAGCCTGCTGGTGAGGCGTTTCACCGGGGAGGCGGGACTCGGCGCTCCCCCGCCTTCCCCGACCGCCGCGAGCCGGATCCGGATCGAGGGCGGCGACATTCAAATGGGAATGGAGAACGATGGGGAACCCGTCGGACGCCGAGCTCATGTCTCTTCTTTCTACTTGGAGCCGCACGAGGTGACGAATGCCGAGTACCGGAGGTTCGACCCCCGGCACGATGCGGGTGCTCCGGCCGATCATCCGGTCGTGAACGTGAGCTGGTACGACGCGATGGCCTATGCGGCGTGGCTAGGGGGGACCCTTCCGACCGAGGCGGAGTGGGAGCTCGCGGCGCGCGGATTGGGGGGTCGAACGTACCCCTGGGGAAACGAGCGCCCCACGCGCACGCGCGCCAACTATGACTACGATGGGAGCGGTGTCGGTCGCGCGATCGCTACGGCGCCCGTCGGCTCGTTTCCTGAAGGAGCGACGCCCCAGGGCATCCACGACCTCGCGGGAAACGTCTGGGAGTGGTGCCGGGACGGGCTTTCGAACGCTCGGGTTCTGAAGGGCGGATCGTATTTCAACGGCGAGCGATATCTCGCGGCGGCTCCGAGAAACTCCCTGCACCCCGAGGGGAGCGAAAGTGTCGTCGGCTTTCGCGTGGCCTGGCCGGCCGAGAAGTAGCATGATTCTTGGCTTCGTTCTCGGATTCCTCCTCGCTGCATCCCTCGGCAGGGCACAGGAGGCAGCCCTCGACGACGTCATCCACACGCCGGCCCCCTGCATGAGCACGGAAGAGTTCCCGTTGATCGAGGCCAAAGCCTCGAGCGCCGATGTGGCTCGCTCGAGACGGCTCACCGTTCGCTTCAAGGCCGAAGATGACCCCGGCTGGTACGAGGTGGAGGTTCCGTCCGCGGTGGGTTTGACGTTCCAGGCGGCGCTCCCCAAGCCGACGCCGGAGGCGGTTCGAGTCCACTACTACTTCGCCTCGGGAAGGCCCGAGGTGCGAACCCCGGAGTATGTGGTGAACGTGCTGATGGGAGGGTGTCCGGGAGCGCGCGCGGCACCGGCGGAGCTGACCGAGAGAATTCGGGTCCGACGGACCGCGGAAGACCAGGGTGAGATACCGAGAGGGTTCGACTCGGAGGGGATTCGGACGGGCGGTGTCTCCGGGACGACCCTCGGGATCGTGGCGGGTGCCGGCGGGGGCGCCGGCCTCGCCGCCCTCGCCGTCTCGGGAGAGGATGCGGCTCAAGCACCTCCCGACCCCGGGAATCCGCAAGCGATCCGCGCCTGCTTCGTGCCCGATCCGGTGCCCGACATCGATTCCGGAGGCACGATCGTCTTCGATGCTTCGTGCAGCAGTCCGACGACCATCACTTCGTACCAATGGGATTTCGGTGACCGCTCTACCGGACAGGGGAGAAGCATCGAGCATCTCTTCCGACCCGGAGGTCTCTACACCGTGACCTTGACGGTGAGCGACGGACAGCGAACCGACCGCGCGTCGCGCCTGGTGAACGTGCGGGCGACGCCGATCGCCTGCTTCATCACCAATCCCGATCCTCCGAGGATCTTCGTGAACGGGGCCATCGACTTCAACGCGGAATGCTCCATCGGCGATCGTGACGGCGGCCCGACGTTCATCACTGGCTACAACTGGGACTATGGCGACGGCGACGACGGCGGGGAAGGCCGTTTCGTGTCACATCGCTATACCGCGCCCGACCTCTACGGTGTCACCCTCACGGTGACGAACGACGACGGCCGCCAGGACCGGACGACGCAGTTCGTCGTCGTCGAAAGGCGTTCGGCGTCGATTCCCCCCGAGATCAATTTCACGAGCCAGCTCGAGCTTCCCGCGGGAACGAGCGCCCAGATTTCCATCAACGAGGCCGAGACTGCGACCGTCGCTCCGACTCCTCAGCGGCATCGCGCTCGCGCCCGGTCGGGAGAGAACGTCGTCGAAGGGCGCCTGCTCTCCGAAGCGGGCGAACCGGGTCAATGGAGGTTCGATTTCCGAGGGACGTCGGGATTCGTTCCGGGAAGTCTTCGCGTCGACTCGGGAGATGTCCTCACGCTCGACGGCCAGAGCGTCGTGTTCCGCGTGACGGGAAAACCCGGCCCTCCGATTCGATTCCGTTTTCGCATCGAGGAGTGAGTCTCTGTTACTCCTCGACGTGGAACGCGAGCTGTTTTGGCTCAGGCACGACGTTCGCCTCGGAGCTATCCTCGTGAATCACCTGGGAAACCACGCGCTCGGTCACTTCGGCCAGGTAGCTTCGGAGCGTCTCGGAGATTTCCTGGAACTCCGGCCATAGAGTCTCGTCCACGAACCTCGCCGGTACGCGGGCCATCACCGTGGTGTAGCGCTGCCGCGGGTAGCGGTAGGGCTTGATTCCGTACCGGCGCAGGAGTGCGACGAACACCTTCCGCGTCCACACGTCGCGCATGGGGAAGCGGTACTCGATCGCGGGGTCCTTCCGCTCCCACGCCCCCAGCCGCTCCAGAATCCGCTGCCGGGCGCGCTCCGCGGCATCCTTCTCTCCGTCAGTCGCCGCGCCAGCATAGAGCGCTTCGATTCTGCGGAGCTTCTGGATCAGTTTGCTTTCGTCCATCGGTCCACCAAAGAGGCGGTAGCATACCCGGAAACCCCGAGCGGGAACGTGAGGCGGTCATCTCAGCCCGTACAGATACAGGAGCGCGGCATAGCCGCTCGGAAGAAGCTGCGGTGGCTTTTCGAGAGAGTTGTACCGCATAGCCACCTCGAGAAAGAACCGCGCGTGGAAGAACGCCTCGAGAATGGGGCGGGTTAGCGCCGTCCACGTCTCATTGTCCTCGACTCTGAACTCCCTTCCTGTCCCTGCTGCGACGATTTCGAGAAACCACGAATTGAGCTCGCACTCCGGCGAGAGTTTTCGGAGCAAGTCCACGATGGCCTTCGTCTGCTCCTGCAGCCGGTACAGCTTGAAGCTCTGGTGGTAGAAGCGATAGACGGGGTCCTCGTATCCCCAGTGATCGCTCGCTTTGGCGAACAGTTCCTCGATGTCGGTCTTGTAGATTCGGAGGTTCTTCAGTAGTTCGGACTCGGCGGGACGTTCACCATCGATCGGCCGAAAGAGCGCCTCGTAGTCGAAGACCTCGTCCCCCTCCTCGAACTCCCGGCATCCCTGATGCTCGAACGTCAGGAGGCCCGATCGCGGTGATCGGGGGTTGTAGCAAACGCCCCAATCGTACCGAAGAGTCCCTTCGAGCTTTACGAACCATCGACAGCCACAACTGCAATCGGGCCCCCAGTCGTTATCTCGGGAACGATTTCCATAGGGCTCGAAGTCGGAAGGGAGCTTCTTGAGGATGGAATGGAGCGCATCGTGTTGGGCGTGGGTCATGGCTACACATCCGTCCCTTCCTCATCGAGCGCTCTTCTCCATGCCTCCGGACCCACCAACACTGCGGCGCGGTGAAGGCCCAGATTCGTGAGAACGAGCAGAAGGAGCTTCTCCGCGGCGACAACGTCGCCACGAATGAGCTCGAGCTTCTCGAGGGCGTAGGTCTCAAAGGAGAAGCCTGGCTTCAATGATGAACTCCTCGAGCTCTCCACGATTCACGGCCTCTGCCGGGAGCACCGAGCGGGTAACGGCTCCTTCGAGAACCTGCTCCAGGCGGGCCAGGTCCGCCAGGTAACGCGGCTCGTCTGCCTGCATGACCTCTCCCTTCTCTCTCAATCGCTTCAGCTGTACGAGCTCGGGCACGTTCGGACATGCGTACTCCTCGTGAAGCGAGACCACGTTCGTGACCAGCTCTCCGGTGAGAAGGAGATGGATGCCCGTGAGCGCGACACGGTACGCGTAGAGGAGGCGTTTAGCCATCCGGAGTCCCGCGTCGGCCTCGGTTCGGTACTCCCGTATCATGCCTCGGAAGAACCCGCCGTAGTGATGACCTACGTTCCGGCTCAGCGCGTCTCGCGCGAGCGTTCGCATCCGATGGCCCGCCGGTGTGGTCACGACGGGAAACGGCCCGAGAAAGCGCTCGAGCATGTTGCCGTTTCCCCGGAGGAGGAGGCGCGCGACGTGGCCGAGCTCGTTCGACGTGAAGTCGTACTCCCGTCCCTCCCACTCTTCCACGACGTCGACGGCGTCGCGGGCCTCCTGAAGGCCCAGAAGCGAACGAGCCGGCGAAACGTGAACTCCCTTGAGATCGAGATCGGAGTCCTCCGACGGAAAGCCGTAGGCGTGAGCCCCGCTCAGCGCGAGCCACATCAGCGGAAGTCGCTCCGCGCCGTTCGCCCGGACGCGGACTGTGAGAAACCGCTCGACGGCGCCGGGACGAATGTCGGGCGGGAGAGGAACCGGAAACAAGGTTGGATGCAACTCCACCTCCGCTGAACCTGGCTTTCGCGTGAAAGCAGGCCCTGGCTCGAGCGCGAGGGCCACCTTCGCGCTCTCTCGGCGGCAGAGCTTCAGGAAATCGTCCGCGGCCGCGAAATCGGGCTTCTCGGGAAGCCTGGACTCTTTCGCCCCAGCATCGATCTCCTTCGCCAGGACGCGGGCGCGCTCGAGAACGTCCGCGAGTGGCAGTCGTTGGTTCTTGACGGCCATGAGAGTTTCCCGAAGCGCACCTTCGACCCGAATCAACGGCTCGGCGGTCCGAAGGCAATGCAGGCAGGAATGGAGGAGTCGAAGGAGGTTGTAGGCGTTCTTCGGCCGGGTGGGGGCCGGCTCCAACGTTTGGCGTCGGCCCTCGGCAACGGCATGAGCCAGCGCCTCGAAGGTCGCCTGGGGAAGAAGGCCCCGGTCGAAGAGAGACCGATAGACCGCCTTGACCTCATCTTTGGCCTCGCCGAGGGACGTGGCGGCACCCCTCTTCTGGAGAAACGACGCCGCGCCCTCGCGATCGGACAGCCCAGTTTTCTCGATCGAATCGAGAAGCTCAACAATCGCCTGATTGCGACGCTCCGAGCGCTCGATTTTCTTGAATTGACTTTCGGCGTAGCGGCCGAAACTCCCAAGGACGTTCATCGAGATGAAGGCATTCCGAATGCCGAGAAGCCTCTCGCCGAGCGGCGTCACTCTTTTCCAGAGGGGTGACCACAAGCACTCCAGCGTGTTCGCATCGGCGCGCAGGGACTGATAGAGGAGCTTCTCGATCTCCCAATACGCCGCGTCGGTATCCGGATCGTGGATCTCGTCGGGATGGTCCCAAAGGCCCACCAGGTCGTCGAAGGGCGCGAGGAACCAACCGCGCACGTCCTCGTCGGACTCCTCATCCGCGAGACCCCACGCGCGGCTTCCGACGACGGCCTCGTACATGACGTGCTCTCGCAATCGACGAAAATCCCACTGCCTCGTCCCGAGATCGGCCAGAAGCTCCTCGCGCGCCATCCGGATCTGATCGCGCTCCGCTCTCAGCCCCCGGCCGCTCGCCGTCTCCAGGAGGTAGGTGTCATGGAAATGCTCCCGGACGGTAGCCGGGGTCGAAGCTCGGTGCAGAAAGCCGTCCTCTCCCCTTAGCTCCGTCTTCAGAATCACCTGTGTGCCGCGAGGGAGAATTACCGTCTCTTCGCCGAGCTTGAAGCTTCTCGATCGCACGGTTCTTACCGATCCTCCACGATAGAGTACCTGGCGCGGAGCTTCGACGGAACCGCGTGGCATCCCTACGAACGACGTCTCGAGACCCATCGCGCGGTACGGCGGACGCGCGCTCGATGGTGTCGGCGTCGAGGTGTCCCATGAAGCAAACGGGCTGACGAAAATCGATCGAGGACATCACGGGCGCGGGAACATGGCCAAGTGACCGAGATCGACTTACTCGTTCGTATCGTCCGGCGGAGTCGGGATCTCCTCGGGCGGGATCCACTCGACCCGGTCGTTGCGCCAAACCGCGACGGGGTTTCCCGCCTGCTTGTGGCGCTGCAGTGCCTCACGAACCGCAAGCTGAAGGGCGCGGACGGCGAGCGAAACGTCCTCGACCCGTTCCGCGGGCGTGGGGGTGGAATCCGAGGGCTCTGTCATCGATCCTGCCCGATGAGCTTCGTCCAAGCTGCTGGATCCACGATGACTGCCGGAAGTCCTACTCCCCTGGATGCGATCAGGCGCGGTCCTGCAAGACTCGAATTGTCATGAACCTGCCAACTGTCCACGATATCAAGATAACACGCGACGAGGTTCCTCAGGCCTGCGCCAAAGCGGCGACGGACGGTTTCTTCCGGAACGTCGTGACCGCCTTGCCTCACTCTCTCGGCTACCCGCGCCAGGGCGAGCTCAGGGCTCGGCAACAAAAGAAACGTCAGGTGGGTGCGGTAGCCGACGGCGCGGAGGGATTCCAGCCAACGGGCGTGTCCGCGGCCCGCCAGGGTCGTCTCGAATGCGAAGTCCCTACGCGCGCGGGCCAGATAGCGAAGTCGTTCCAGCATCACCCGCCCGGCCGCGAGCGATGCGGACTCCGGTCGATAAGCGGAAAGGCCCTGGGCGATCGTATCCGCATTCACGAATTCGTTCACCGCCAGCGTTCCTTGCAGCAGTCTGGCAGCAGAGGTGCTCTTGCCGGCGCCGTTCGGTCCAGCGAGCACGACAGCCACGGGCGTTCGAGGAGGCATTTAATTACGCCTTGGATGTGGGCTTGGTGCACTCGCCCCGTGCGTGTTGATTGGACTCCTTGCGGCCTCATTGATCCGCTTCGACAGTTCATTCTACGCGTAGCGGGTGTGGACCGCCATGCCCGGGCCGATGGCCGCCTGCGCCATTTCCATCGGTGCAAAGCCGCGCCAGCATCACCCGGCCGGCGGCAATCGCCGCCGCCTCCGGCCGGTAGGCGGACAAGCCCTGGGTGGTAGCGATGGTGTCGGCATTCACGAACTCGTTCACCGAGAGCGCTCCCCGGACAAGCCTCGCGGCGGTGGTGCTCTTGCCGGCGCCGTTCGATCCGGAAAGAACGACAACGATCGGAGTCCGTGTCACCGTTTCCCTTTCGGATGATTCTAACCCACCTGCGCGTCAGGCAGATTCGCGCCGCACTCGAGGATCGGGAGCAGTTTCGAGGCGTCCACCTTCTTTCGAAAGCGCACCACCAATGCGTGGCGAGGAATGTCGGCCTCGGAGC
Source organism: uncultured Acidobacteriota bacterium (assembly GCA_964553925.1). Classification (GTDB taxonomy): domain Bacteria; phylum Acidobacteriota; class Vicinamibacteria; order Marinacidobacterales; family SMYC01; genus DAISKN01. The sequence goes on along the minus strand of CAZKNR010000267.1, from coordinate 10,128 downwards.
ACCGCCGGGCTTCGTCGATGCAGAGGATGAGGTTCTGGATTCGGGCCGCTCGCAGGGTCTCGAGCTTGCGAGAAATGTACTCCGGCGTCCAGAACCCAACGATCTCGACCAGGAAGCGCCTTCTCGGATCGAGACGGTGGCAGAGGAGAAAATCGGGGAAGATGAGCGTCCCCAGAGCTGGAACCGCCGTCGGTTCCCGGAGCACGTGCCAGTCGGGCGCGAGGCGCGCCATGTCGCGCGCGAATCTCTCCTCGACGCGGCTGTCGAACGCCCGCAGGTTCTCGGAGGGGAACAGCGGGTCTCCCGACTCCACCACGAAGCAGACCATCTCTCCATGAACCAGGCAGCGAGCGGAAAGGGAGAATCGCGGAGCGCGGGCGAGAAGGGGCACGAGCTCGGCGAGCGCTCGTCCATAGACGAGCGTGTGCCGAAAGAGCGCGAAGGGGCCGGAGATCGAAAGCCGCGTTCGGGCCAAGTCGTTCCCCGCGACGCCCGAGGAGCCCGAGGAGCCCGAGGAGCCCGAGGAGATCGTGCAGATGAGACCGCGAAGCCGCGCGTGGCGGACCAGGCTCCGGACGTTCTCGTAGGCCTCGGCCTCGACCTCCGAAGCACCACGAACGACCGCCTGTGCGAAGCGGGAGTTCACCCGAAGCGCGAGCTCGGACGGCGTGATGGGATGGGCGGGAGGCTTTACTCTCTGCTCCTGCGGAACATCGCCAAACAGGCCTTCTTCGAGGGTCTCCGGAGAAACGCGAAGCCGGATTGCGGCCTCCGTGAGAATCGCACTACGGGACCCCGACCGCTCGGCCGCCAGCTCGAATAGCTCTTTGCGGGCCCGGACCGCGTCGAGGTGGCCTCCTTCCGCACTTCCGAAAAGCATTCGCAGCACCTGAGTGGCGGCCTCCTGCCTCATCGGCTCGAGGGGAATATCGAAAGGCTCCCGGAGGCGCTGCTCCAGCTCGCGCCAACGCCTTCCTTCGAACCGCAGGAACTCGGCGAGGACGACGTTGAGCCAAGAGTAGTCGTGCGCTCCGAGATAGTCGATCCGCGCCGTGCCGCAGCGGATCCTAAAAGGAACCCGTGCGTATCCCAACGAGACCCGCAACACGGCGAGCCGACTGTCCGACCTCCGCCGTCCTCTGCACGACCAGTTCATAGACGAGAGCGCTCTTGCGCTCCCTCGGCCTCAAAACGCGCCCCACGCGCTGGACGTGCTCGCGCCCGCCGAGGCGGCCCGCGACCACGATTCCGACTTCGGCGTCCGGAACGTCGATCCCCTCGTTCAGGACGCGCGCCGAGACGAGCGCGCGCAACTCTCCGCTCCGGAATCTCTCGAGGACCGAGGCCCGCTCCTTACGGCCGATGTCGCAGGTGAACGGCATGATGAGGAACTCGCGAGCGACCCGGTAGGCCGTCTCGTTGTCGCCCACGAAGACCATCACTCGGGAGGCCCTGTGCTGCTCGAGAAGAGACCCGAGGAGACGGCGTTTGCCCTCGGGGTAGGCGAGAAGGCGCCGCGCGCGGGACCAGGCGGCGATAGCGCGCCGTCCCTCCTCGGAGCGGGCCGACGTTCTCAGGAAGGACTCCCAGGAGGCGGCGCGATGGAGACGCCGGAACTCGGCGAACGGCTCTCGGTAGAGCGCGACCCAACCCTCGTAGGACCGGCGCTCCTCGGGCGTCAACTCGACGAAGAGCTTCATCAGGTCGAAGCGAGCGAGGTAGCTCCCCGCGAGGTCGGCGACCGAGAGCTCGAACACCGGAGGCCCGATGAGATCCGAGAGCCGCGCGGCGTGGTGCCTGAGCTGAGGAGGAGTCGCGGTCAGACCGAGGCGCGCCGAGGCGGTCGCCATCTCGAGCGCCTCGTCGCGAAGTCCGCCGCCGAAATGGTGGGCCTCGTCCACCACGAGGAGCTCGAAGCGGTTTCCGATGCGGGGCATGTGGCGGTAGGCGCTTTCGAACGTCGCGATCGTGACCGGCGCCAGAAGCCGCTCCCCATCCCCGAGGCAGCCGACGGCGCCCCCGTACGCCTGAGAGACGACCCCATGCCACTGCTCCAGAAGCGCCCTCGTCGGAACGAGGCATAGGGTCCGAAGACCACTCGCCGCCATGGCCGAAAGGGCGAGCCGCGTCTTTCCCGAGCCCGTCGGGAGCACGACGACGCCGCGCCGGGAGGCGGCGTTCCAGGCGTGAAGGGCGGCCTCTTGATACGGCCGGAGCTCGATGCTCTTCCAAGGGGCAGGCCTCGCCGCCGCGATTCCGGGCGGCGGCACACGGTCGTCGAGAGCGAGCGACGACCGCTTCAACCGCAGCTGGAGCTCCGCGTAGTCCAGGGCTCGCGCCCGATGCGCCTGAACGCGTGGATCCCACCGCACGGGGAGGCCGGCAGCCCCCGCGCTCGGAAGCCCTCGGACGAGGAGGGTGCCGCGGTCGAACTCGATCCCGATAGTCATCTTCTCTGGAAGACGATTTTTGGGGGCGGAATCCTCCCCGGGGCGCGCGCGGGAGGAAATCCTCGGATCGCCCGTGCGATCGGCCGGTAGCCCAGGTCGGTTCAGCCGAGGGGCCCGAAAAAGAAATCGTTTCTCGGTGGATCGACGGCGAAACGGATCCGCTCCAGTAGCCCGGAGTAGCCTAAACCAAGATCCTCAGCAATCTCCGTATTGATGACGGAGCAGTCTGCCCCTGTATCCAGTACCGCGAGGACAGGACTCTCCCAGTCTCCAGGCACGACTTTGATGCAAATTTTCGCCACCATCGGAACGACCGTCCGCGTCCGTATAGCGACAGCGCCCCGTTGTAAACAGCTGGCCCTCGAGGGTGAGCACAGGCGCCGCTACTCAATACGATGGATGAGCGGAGGGATCTCGAATTCCCGATCTCGCAGTATCTGACGGAGTTCCTTGAGAGATTCTGCGCACGTGACGAGATCCTTTCCCTGAACCGCGACCCACCGGTCTCGATACTCCTCGCGGTGCTGAGCGAGCCATCGAAACTCTTCCGTGCGGTCGACGTCCCTTTTTGGCGATCTTGGCGGTCTTTGGCAAAGCCAGCAGCCTATCCAGGCGATTCAGATGTAGATCGTTCGGATTCGCTTCCAATCCCTCGCGCAGCAGTCTCGAGTCCCGACTGAACCTGGAGGCCCGGCTCGCCAGCCGGGACGAGATGCTCGAGGGAGTCCCGTCCCAAGTGCCTCATCGTTCGCGTGCCGCCTTCCTCGACACCTGGGAGTTCGAAGATGCCGAGTACCAGGCGAGCTCGCCGTGGGATTCAGCGATCGAGAAATCGCGCGAAACCTGATAGGACGGGATTTCTTCGACCTTTATCATCGCTCGCCATCCGCGAACACGAATCGGAGCTGTCGGACGCGTTCAGCGTCGTCAGTCCTGGAATGTTGAGGATCCGCCGTCGAACCTGAGCTGCATATTCCAGCGAAAAGGCACCACTGAAATCGGCGGACTGGAGCGCGTTACCCAACGACAAGAAATAACTTCGAGACAGACTCTAAGTCAGTGGTCCTTGTAAATGCGCCCGCAAGTCCCTCTAGGTGCTCCGAATCGTGACGGGCACCGCGCGGGTAAATTTGGGGGTAGCCGGGGAGCCGCGACCAGCTAGCTTTACCTGTATTTCAGCCCAATCATTGTCTTTGCGTCGCGAGGCGTCCGCATTACAATGACTCATCATCTCTGCTGGGGAGGCGAACGCGACGAATCGGCCGAAGTCATCCAAAGCCGCAAAGACGGCACTCCTGCGCCGATCGCCACGGGATATCCCGGCGTACACAGTCGCAGAGGCATCCCACTATCTCTTGATTCCGGAAACGACACTCCGCTCGTGGGTGAGGGGGAGACGCTACCCGCTCCGGCGCTCCGATCGTCCGGGGCTCTTCCGCCCGGTCATCGCGTTTCCCGACGAGAGCAAGGCGCTCATGTCTTTCACGAACCTTGTCGAAGCTCATGTTCTCGATGCGATCCGTCGCGAACACGGGGTGCGGCTGAAGGAGGTTCGTGAAGCAATCCGGTACATGCAGGGTCGGATGCAGGTCGAACACCCTCTCGCCTTTCGTGGAATGGCAACCGACGGCCACCACATCTTCGTGCGCCACTACGCTCAACTGATTAACGTCTCCCGAGAGGGCCAGCTGGCAATGACGGAGATTCTCGATGCGTATCTTCGCAGAGTTGACTGGGACGAGGCCGGCTTTGCAGCACGACTCTATCCTTTCACTAGGAAGCGGGAGCTCGAAGAACCGAAAGCGATTGTAATCGACCCAGAAGTCTCGTTCGGCAAGCCTGTTCTAGTGGGAACCGGTGTACCCACTGCGACCGTCGCCGAGCGCTACAAGGCTGGCGAGTCCGTTGAGGAACTGGCGGCGGACTACGACCTGAAGCGGGACCACATTGAAGAGGCGATCCGCTGCGAGCTCAGAGCCGCCTGAGCTTGTCTTCTTCGTCGACCGCTCGCTAGGCAAACACAAGGTTCCTGACGCTCTCCGAAGCGCCGGTGCTCTTGTGGAGATTCACGACGATCACTTCGCGGCTGACGCAAAGGACGCGGACTGGCTTCCCGTGGTGGGCGCAAAGCGATGGATCGTTTTGACGAAAGACGATCGAATCCGGTACCCGATACCCTGTTCCTGGCGCTTCCCGTGTCTTGGCGAGGGACGCTCGTCCAGTACGCCGGCCGCCTCCACCGGCGCTCTCCGGGCAAGACGGAGGTCCGCATCGTCGACTATGTGGACCGTGATGTTGCGATGCTCGCCCGCATGTTCGAAAAGCGGATGCGCGGCTATAGGGCGATCGGATACGCGGTTGGCGAAGGTATACGTTCGCTAAGTTACGGCTAGCGCTGAAACCCCGACGAGGTGGCGTGACGAATTCTCACCCACGGAGCCAGTTATCGACCGGGAGACCAGAAATCCTGCGAAAGTGTTTCTCGTTGTCGGTCGCGATCGTGAGTCCGTAAACGAGCGCCGTTGCCCCAATCAGGATGTCGCCGTCGCCGATTAGCGCCCCGCGCAATTTGAGGTCGGCGTACACCTCGGCGGCCTTCACGATGACATCGTCGGTCAAAGGCAGGACTTCGCTTGCGGCGCACAGGCGATCGAAGGCCGCGCTCTGAGCGACCGCATTCTTTGCCTTGAGTCCCCGAAGGATTTCGTACCGAGTGATCCCTGAAAAGCTGAACGCGCCGTGGTCAGCGAGGTAGGCGCGGGCGCGTGGCATCACACCGGGAATTCCCTTCATAATCGCCGAAAGGATGCTGGTGTCCAGGAGCGCCTTGGAGGAAGCCATTAAGCAGGTTCGCGGGTGAAAAACACGCGACGGTGGGCCATCTCCTCGATCTCTTCCACATCCGAAGCCGACAGTCCCTGGTAGACTTCCGCGGCCGTTCGCAGGATATCGTCTGGGGCGGGCCGAGGAACGCTTTCAACGGTAATCTGCACGCGCTGACCCTCGGGAAGCTCGGGGGGCTTGACGGGTTTGAAGACGCCGTCTTCAAAAATTGCTTCGAGTGTCGTCCTCATGACCAAACCTCCAACTTCACTATCGCTAGTGTATCAATACGATGGATGAGCGGAGGGATCTCGAATTCCCGATCGCGCAGAGTCTGACGCAGTTCCTTGAGAGATTCCGCGCTCGCGACGAGATCCTTTCCCTGAACCGCGACCCACCAGTCTCGATACTCGTCGCGGTGCTTGGCGAGCCATTGAAACTCTTCCGTGCGATCGACGTCCCTCTTGGCGATCTTGGCGGTCTTTGGCAAAGCCAGCAGCCTATCCAGGCGATTCAAATGCAGACCGTGCGGATTCGCTTCCAATCCCTCGCGCAGAAGTCGCCTGGCGTCCGCAACTCGTTCCTCCGAAATCAGTTCTCGAACGCGCTCCGCGCAAGTCGCGTTCAAAGAGGACCGACTGCCGAGAGGTGTCATAAACTCACCCTAACGATATGATAGCGGGAGCATCGCGCACCGCAAACCCTGAGGTCCTCCGCCTCCAGGGGCTCGGCCCGTGGCCATGGTCCCCATAAAGGACAGAGACGAAAAACGAGGGCTGATGATTGAACCGAAACGGGGGAACATACTCGAAGCCGACGCGGAGGCCCTGATCAACACGGTCAACAGCGTTGGCGTAATGGGTCAGGGTCTCGCGCTTCAGTTCAGGAAGGCCTTCCCGGAGAACTACGAGGCGTACCGCAAGGCGGCAATGCGGGGCGAGGTCTACCCGGGACGAATGTTTATCCACGCCACGGGGAGGATGGTAAATCCCAAGCTCATAGTCAATTTTCCAACGAAGCGCCATTGGAAGAAGCCATCGAGCCTTGAAGACATCTGGATCGGCCTCGTTGCCCTGGTCGAGGATGTGAAACGCTTGGGCATCCGATCGATAGCCCTGCCCCCGCTCGGTTGTGGCTTGGGCGGCCTGAACTGGAAGGATGTGCGGCCTCTGATCGTGCAGGCCTTTGAGGAACTGCCAGCGGTCCACGTCATGCTGTACGAGCCGCTCTCCGCCGCCGACGCCTCGGCAATGCCGGTCGCGCAACGAACGATGTCTTGACCAGGGCTCGCGCGATGCTGATCCGGCTGATGGATCTCTATCGAATTCCTGGCTACACATTGACGCTGCTGGAGGTCCAGCGCTTGCCTACTTTCTTCAGGAGGCCGGTGAGCCATTGAACCTCCGGTACAGGAAGGACAAGTTCGGACCTTGCGCGGACAACTTGAACCACGTCTTGCAGCGCCTGGAGGGCGCGTGGATCGAAGGTTACGGTGACCGCACCACCAGGGCCGAAATCAAGAACGAACCAGGCGCGGTGGAGGCCGCGGCCAAACGACTCTCTGAGGAGGGTGACGCGAACGAAGTTGAGCGACGGCTCAAGCGGATCGCTGACTTGATCAGAGGCTTTGAACATCCCTACGGCCTGGAGTTGTTATCCACGCTTCACTGGGTCGCCTCACACGAGAATGCCGACTCGTCGGAGGACTTCGCCAAGGCTCTGCCAGCGTTTCAGGAATGGAGCAAGCGAAAGGAAGAGCGCTATCGACCCGAGCATATCAAACGAGCGTGGGACCGTCTCATGAATGACGGGTGGCTCCAGCAGTCAGCATCAAGAATGAACTGAACCGCCGGCCAAAGAGTGGACAACGGAGCTCTGATCGGCAAAGGCCCTGAAAGCTGAGCACACGGGCGCTATGGCTGCGCTCCAGTTCGGTGCTCAAGCTCGATGCCAGACCTTCCGAAACCGAGTGTACCCAAGCGGCGGGCGCACTTCTCCGCGAAACGTATCCTCACAATCCAAGATCACGCACGTTTCCGTACCTCCAAACTTGGGCCCACGAAGCCCTCTTCCGACCATCTGCTCGTAGAGCACCTGGCTCACCGTTGGCCGGGCCACGACCACGTGGGTAACGCGGGGCGCGTCGAAACCCGTCGTCAGGACCTCACAGTTACAAAGAACGGTTGGCCAGGTGGACGACGTGCTCGAGGACCGCAATCCGGCGTCGTGGCTGATCGGCTCGTATCTTCAGGGCGCGGTCGATTCGTTTGAGGTCGTCAGACGTCGGCTCATCGCGCCGAAAGGTTCCTTGGCAAGCTTCCCCCATCGACGGAACTCTGTTTCGAAGAGCGTGGCTTACTCGAGCGTTCGCCGAATCCATGCGCTGATCGTGCTGCACGCGTCATCGATCGGAATGCGTTTGCCCCAGAACATCGGCGCAATCGCGTCGATCGCGGCTCGGATGGCGTCTCCGCGCGGAGTTGCCGGAATCTGGAAAGCCGGGTCGGAAGAAGACGGAAGACCCGCTATCTGCTTCTCTTTTTCCATCTCGATGGCGAGCATTCTTGCGTCTAATCCGCGGGGAAGGGGAGGGAGCGATGCCTCGGCGAGAACGATCTTCGCGGCATCCTCGAAATGTCGGACGAACGCGGCAGGATCGATTCTTTCGTTTGGTACCCGGTGGTGAAGCGCGTCGAGCTTTTCGAGAAGGGTAACCGTCGGATGGACGCAGCGGACGCCCTTGGGACGGTTCTCGTCAAAGTCGGCCAACTGGCCGAGCTCGGACAGCTCATCGTGGATGAAAGATGACATGTCGCGCGGCACGAAGGGGACGACCCGCGCACTGCCGACTTCCAGTAATACGAACGGCCGGAGAAGGCCTCCGAGATCATCAGGATGCCGCTGTGGGAACAGGACGCGAAGATCCGCCGTGCGCCACGAGCGATCGGCGGATTCCAGATCGAGGAGGACCTCGGCGCCCGGCACGGAGAGCTTCGAAGCCAGAGCGGTGAAGTAAGCCTTGCGGGTGCTGGTCGCCGACTTACTCTCGCTCTTCCAGTTCGCAACCGAAGATACTCCGGCCACGCGACCGCGTTCGATCTTGAGGTCCAGATCCTCGGAGAACCGTTCGATAAGGGAGAACCCTTTAGACAACGACGTGCCGCCTTTGAGCCAGACCTCGAATCCCGATTCGAGAAGACTCCAAAGGGTGTGAGTGACCCAGTAGTCCTTCTCGACGAGAGACGAGGAGATCCGGCGTTTGTCGGCGGCGATGCGGACGAGGCCGTCGAAGTCCGGATCCTCGTGAACGAAGCTCACCGAGCGGCGTCCGCGAGCGCGGAATGGACCAGCCGAACCGTTCTCTTGGTCCCGAAGCGGGCGGCCATCTCCCGAAGGGTGCTTCGGTCGAATTTCCCAGTTCGCAGCAACCGTGTGAGCGCCGCTACGAGATCGCCGCGCGATGCCCCCGCCTGTTCGGAGTGCTCGAGGAGGTCGACGACGAACCATTCGGGCGTCGGCGCTGCCGGAAACGCTACCCGGCGTAGGCGAAAGCGGCGGCCGCCGAGCTCGAACGTCCCCGTACGCTTCGAGTTGTAGACGAGGCGCTCGGTCGAGAGCGCCGTCGTTCCGAGTCCAAGGGCGTTCCAGCGCTCGGGGCCGGTAAAAACAAATGGGGTGTCGTCCAGGAACGCCCGCATGAGCTCGTCGTCGGTGGGAGGAACGGCTCCGAAACGGGTCTTCTCGAGGTGTGCGAAGAGACCATGGGTCAGGCGAACGAGTTTCCCTTCGCGGGCGAGACGTTTGGCGAGGCGGGGCGTATTGGCACCCCAACGGGAGAGCTCACGGGTGCGATAGACCCGGCCCGGCTTCAGAGGTGGATGAGCCGCTCTCATGGTATTTATTATCCCGCAAAAATAATACCTTAAGTCAGCCAGAATATCCAATCGGGTCAACTGCGAGCCAATCTATTCAGTTGGAAGCACGGAACTTAATCGAATCGACTCGTTTTCCGTCTGTCACGTCAACGGACGGGATCGACGAAATCAAGCTGTCCGAGGAGTTCGGCGATGCAGTCCATCCACGGGTCGAGTGCAATCCGATGCCCTTCGGCAAGGTCGTCGAGCTGCTTCGCGATGTCTCCCTCCAGCTCGTCGTCGGCACCGTCGCGAATCCGAGGAAGCACGACCGCTTGCCACGAAGGGAGGGACACGCTGCTCAGGCAGAGCTCGCCGTCTTCGGAACAGCGGGACTCGACTTCGACCGTTCCGCGCCAACCCATGACGATGACGGTTTGGCCTCGGTGCTGAACCACTTCCGTCGGGGGAAAGCGGGCGAGTCGCTCGTCCACCAACGCGGACCCGGACCGCCAGAGGCTCGGGTTCGGCATCGGCGTCCTGGAGGCGTAGGGCAAATTCGCGCGAAGGACGATATCGGTGCGGAGCTCGCGCTGCATCGTCGGGAAGATCGTCATCGCGACCGAAGAGCTCGGAAACGAGGTCCTCTTCGGTCGTTTGGGTGCGCGCCGACTCCAACGGGTCCCATCGAAAGGAAACGATCCCATGGACCCATGGAGAAGGAACGGCTCGGCCCGCTGTTCGAGACCGCTTCCGACCCCGGTTTTCAGAGCTCCGGGGTCGTCGTCGCGAGATCGATGGTCTCGGTCGGTCCGTCCCAGGAGGAGTAAAGCTCCGCCTCGCTCAAGGCGAGCAGCAGAGAGTTTCGGAATGCGTCGTAGCGCATCGGCGCCCCAGATTCTAGCTCTGTCGAACTGGAAAGGAGCGATCAGTCCCGGCGCCAGACCTTGCGAAACCGCGTGTATCCGAGCTGAGGACGAACCTCCCCGCGGAAGGTGTCT
>CAZKNR010000266.1:0-2212 GCA_964553925.1 uncultured Acidobacteriota bacterium | reverse complement strand
TCGAAAGATGACGTTTCTATGGAGGTTGTTCCCGCCGGTGTTCGAGGTCCACTCGAAGCCGATGAACGCGGTGAAGCGGCTCGGCTCGTTGTACTCCTCCGCGGAGGCGATCGTCTCCTGCCACGCCCCCCGATACGCGCGAGTGCCGGGAAAGTACATGAGGTCCTTGGGAAAGGTCCCCTGGGAGAAGGCGACGATGATCTCGATTGCGGCCTGCTGGCCCTTTCCCGACTGGATCAAGTCATACCATTTGCGGCCCGTCGGGTCGGCGAGCACCTCGGGCTTGCCCGCGAAGAGGTCGGGAAAGAAGCCCATGTTGTCCGAGTGGTCGGCGACCACGAGGAAATCGAGGGGGCGCGAGAGCTTCACCGGTTGGCTGCTCGAGGCGGTGACTTCCTCGCCGCGGGCGAAACGATACGCGTCCCTCGGGGTAAGCCGCGCGCCGAAGGCGCCTGCGTCCATCGAGAACGAGGTGTGCAGATGGGTGTCGCCGAAGTACGGGCGCGTCGGGTAGTTCCGTCCCGCGTAAGGCGAGTAGGGGGGCTTGGGGAAAACCTTCTCGCTGGGCGTGCCCGGGATTTGCGCGAACGCCGGCGTCGCGAGGCCGCCGGTGAGCGCGGCCGCGAGGAGCGTGGCTTGAAACCTCTCGAACATCTGCAAACTCCTTTTTGGGATTTACTGAGCGCCGGGAAAATCTCGACACTTTCCTACTTCGCTTCGACCGTGACCTTCACGATGCGCCCCGTGAACTCGTTGCCGTGCTGCTCGTAGTCGTCGGTGACCGGCGTCTCGTTGTCCACTCCGACATCCACCCCTTCGTCGCCCGAATACAGGAAGGGCATCGTGTGGGGGACGCGTACCTCGCCGGCCGGTTTGCCGTCGATGGTCAGGCGGCTGATGCCGCCCGAGCCCGGCTTCCCGCCGTCGTATACGAACTCGTAGAGCACCGTGTGAATGCCGGGCGTGAGAGCGGCCGGCGCCGTGACCGTGGAGCGCTCCAAACCTCCGAAGTTGTACACGTGGTGCACGCGCCCGTCCTTCATGTACAGGCTCCACCCGCCGAAGCGTCCGGCCTGGGCGATGATGACGCCGTTCGCGCTCGCCGGCACCTCGATTTCGGCGGTGATCGCGCTCGAGCGCCCCTTGAGGTTGATGAACGTGTTCTCCGTGATGCCCGTCATTCCTTCGTAAAGGGTCAGTGACGTGCGGGGCCCCATCAGATCCGGACGACCCGCGATGGCCGCGTTGAACCGCTCCACCCGGCGATCGTCCAGCGGGAAAACGTGATTTTTAATCGCTTCCTGCGTGAACAGCTCTTGAAGCTCTTTGAGCTTCTGGGGATTTTCCGCCGCGAGGTCGTCCGCCTGACTGAAGTCCTCGGCGACGTTGTACAACTCCCAGCGGTCCTGGTCGAGCGGCGGCAGCTCCGCGTTTACCCACGGGATCGAGTGGCGCGTGGCAGCGACCCAGCCGTCGTGATAGATCGCGCGGTTTCCGAACATCTCGAAGTACTGCGTCGTGCGGCGCCCGGGGGCGCTCGGGTCGTCGAACGTGTACACCATCGAGGTTCCGTCCATCGGATACTGCTCGCGTTCTCGAAGGTGACGTCCTTGCCAAGATCGGTGTAGACGAGATCGGTCCCGAAGGACCACCGACCTCTCCGCGCCTCGAAGTTCCCCATGAGCCCGAAATCGAGTCCCTTGATCAGGTCTTTGGCGCTTACCTCGAAGTCGGCCTCGCGTCCCGCGAGACCGATGGTGCCATCCATCCCCGAGCCCCAGAGATACGGAGTCAGAAAGAACTCCCAGTCCTCCGCGCCAGGCGAAGCGGTCTGGGCTCCCGCGATTCCAGGAGCCACCAGGAGCAGGGTCAGGGCCAATTGCGAGAATCTTCGAATCACCCTTACCTCATTTCCGTCGCGGAAGGAGAAGCACGATCGCCGATCGGAGCTTCCAGGACGGTCCAATCTCGGGGTGCTCCGCGAACACTCCGACGCCGAATTGGTAGCTGGCGGGAAACGGCCCGAACGACGAGAGCTTGGCTGCCATCACGTTGATGGGTACCGTCCACTGGTCCTCGTCGACCTCCCAGTTGGCGGTCGTCTCGGACTGGAGGGTGAACGTCCACCGGCTCTTGGTGTTGTAGGCCACAAAGGGTTGGAGAAACATCTGGTTGACGTCGCTTCTCGCGGTGTTGCCGGAGAAGGACCAGA
>CAZKNR010000265.1:0-7972 GCA_964553925.1 uncultured Acidobacteriota bacterium | reverse complement strand
GCGAGATCGAGGGTGTTCGAGAGGAGCATCGCGATGGTCAGTGGCCCGACGCCTCCGGGCACGGGAGTGAACGCCGACGCGAGTTCCATCGCGTCCCTGGGATGGACGTCGCCCACGAGGGTTGAGCCGTTCTTGCGAAACACCTCGAACCTTCCCGGGTCCTCTCCGAAGTAGTCCTTCAACTGCTCCTCGGTCTCGGCCCGATTCATCCCCACGTCAATCACCACGGCGCCCGGGCGGATGAAATCCCTCCGGAGGATCGCCGGCCGGCCGATCGCGGCGACCAGGATTTCTCCCTCGCGGGTAACGGACGCGAGGTCCTTGGTGCGGGAGTGACAGACGGTGACGGTCGCGTGCTCGTGGAGGAGCAGCATCGCCATAGGCTTTCCCACGATGTCGCTTCGTCCCACGACGACCGCCCGCTTTCCCTTGAGCTCGATCCCTTCCCGCCGCAGCAGCTCCATCACCCCCGCGGGGGTGCAGGGCCTGGGCGCGGGCCGGTTCTGGACGAGCTTTCCCACGTTCACCGGATGAAATCCGTCCACGTCTTTCTCGGGAAGGATGCGATCGAGGAACTCCTCGGAGTCGAGATGGTCCGGGAGTGGGAGCTGCAACAGGATGCCGTCGACGTCATTGCGCGCGTTCAGGGAATCAAGCGTCGTTCGCAGCTCCTCGCGGCTGGTGCTTCCGGGCAGGAGAACTCCCTCAGAGAAGAGCCCCGCCTCCTCGCAGGCCCTGGTCTTGCTGCGGACGTAGAGCTGGGATGCGGGATCGTCTCCGACCAGAACCGCTGCGAGCCCGGGAACGACTCCGCGGGCGATGAGGGGCTTGGCTCTTTCTTTGACCTCGTTCCGGATTTCCTGTGCGACTCTCTTACCGTCAAGAATTTTCGCGGTCACTCCGTCTCCTCTCCCAAATTCATCCAAGTCCGGGCCAACGACTCCAGGCTTTCTCCGGTCTTCAACGCAGAGATCACAGCGACACCGTCGATCCCGGCCCCGAGAAGCGCCGGTGCCGTCTCGAGAGTAATGCCGCCGATGGCCACGAGCGGCTTTTCGACCACCGCCCTCACTGCCCGCGCGCCCTCGACCCCAAGCGTACTCCGCCAGCTCGTCTTGGTGGAAGTCTCGAAGATCGGCCCGATGGCGAGGTAGTCGACGGGAGCGGTGGCCGCGCGGAGAGCCTCGTCGACGCCGTGCGTCGAGAGGCCGATGATGGCGGAAGGTCCGAGAATCGCCCGCGCGCCCTCGGGAGAGAGGTCGTCCTGCCCCAGGTGAACGCCGTCGGCGCCCACGAGAAGGGCGACGTCGACCCGGTCGTTGATGATGAGGCGAATCCCGCACTCGCGCGAAGCCTCGCGGGCGGCGAGCGCCCAGCGATGAAACTCCTCCCCGGAGAGATCCTTCGCCCGGAGCTGCACCAGGCGAGAGCCCGCTCTCGCGAGCGAGCGCACTCCGAAGGTCAGGGTGTCGAGGGTTTCGAGAGACGCGTCGAGGATGGGATAGAGCCGTGAGAACGGCGGGCTTCCCCACTTTCCCCACTGGCCCCACTGGGTCGACTGCGGCGTCTCAGGCAAACCTTTCGAGAAAGCGGGTGGTGTACCGGCCCGCGCGGAAATCGGGATCGTCGAGGATCCGGAGGTGAAGGGGAATGGTGGTCTTCACACCCTCGATCACCGTCAAGCTCAACGAGCGCTTCATCCGGGCGATGGCTTCCTTGCGGTCGCGCCCATGGACGATGAGCTTGGCGATGAGAGAATCGTAGTAAGGCTGCACCATGCAGTCGGCATGGGCCGCGGTATCGACTCGGGTCCCCGGGCCGCCGGGGACGTGGAAGGCGTGGATCTTGCCGGGGGAAGGAGCGAACGTCACCGGGTCCTCGGCGTTGATCCGGCATTCGATGCTAGCGCCCGAGACCACGATGTCTTTCTGCCGATAGCCCAGGGGCTCTCCGGCGGCGACCCGGATCTGATCCTTGACCAGATCGGCGCCCGTGACCATCTCCGTCACTGGATGCTCCACCTGGATCCGGGTGTTCATCTCCATGAAGTAGAACCGCTCGTTCTCGTCGAGGAGGAACTCGACGGTCCCCGCGCCCACGTAGCTCACCGCCTGCGCCGCCTGGACCGCCATCCGGCCCATCCTCTCTCGAAGCCGCTCCGAAACGGCGGTCGATGGCGCTTCCTCGAGAAGCTTCTGGTGGCGTCTCTGAATCGAGCACTCGCGCTCGCCGTGGAAGACGATGTTTCCCTTCGAGTCTCCCATGAGCTGGATCTCGATATGCCGGGGATTGGGAAGGTATTTCTCGATGTAGACGTCGCCGGATCCGAAGAACGCCTCCGCTTCCCGCTGCGCCGCGAGAAAGGCTTTCCCCAATCCCGCCTCGTTCTCTACCACGCGCATTCCCTTGCCTCCGCCGCCGGCGGCCGCCTTGAGCATCACGGGAAAGCCGATCTCGTGTGCCACCGAGAGCGCCTTCTCCGGGCTCTCGACCGCGCCGTCGGAGCCGGGAAGGACCGGCACCTTGGCCTTCCTCACCGTCGCCCGGGCGAGTGACTTGTCCCCCATGAGGCGGATGGCGCGGGGCGAGGGGCCGATGAAACGCACGCGGCAGGCCTCGCTCACTTCGGCGAAGTAGGCGCTCTCCGCGAGGAAGCCGTAGCCGGGATGGATGGCATCGGCTCCCGTGATCTCGGCGGCGGAGATGATACTCGGTATGTTCAGGTAGCTTTCGGAGGCTCGTGGAGGACCGATGCAGACCTCCTCGTCGGCGAAGCGGACATGGAGCGAGTGGGCGTCGGCCTCGGAGTAGACCGCGACCGTCTTGATTCCGAGCTCCCGGCAGGCGGAGATCACCCGGAGCGCGATCTCTCCGCGGTTCGCGATGAGGACCTTCTTGAACATTACAGCGTGAGCGCGCGACGGGGAGGAGGGCGCGGGCTCGCGGAGTCGCCCTAAGCGCCTCGAACCGCGAACAACTGGTCTCCGTACTGGACCGGCTGACCGCTCTCGACCAGGACCTTCACCAGCTGCCCCTCGTGCTCGGACTCGATCTCGTTCATGAGCTTCATCGCTTCGATGATGCAGAGCACCTGGCCCTTCTTCACGTAGTCGCCCTCTCGGGCGAAGGGCTCGGCGCCGGGCTCGGGCTGCCGGTAGAACGTTCCCACCATGGGTGAAGTGATGTAGATCAGGCCGTTTTCGAGTGCCGTCGCTCCGGGGGCGACCGCGCTCACGGCGGGCTCGGCCCCGTTCTCCGGTGTCTTCACGGCGAGCGCCACGCCTGGCTGGGCTTCCGGCGGCGGGCCGGCGAAGCTCTTTCGGATCTTGAGCTTCGTCCCTCCCTCCTCCAGCTCGAGCTCAGCGATGTTCCGCTCGGAAACGAACTCCAAGAGCTCCCTGAGTTCCTCGATGTTCAAAATGTCTTTACTCCGTCTCGGAAAGGGCACTTAAGGTAGCACAAGCCGGATCCGAGGCGCAAAGAGAAGAAAATACCACCAGACAAAGAGTGTAAGAAGGGGTTAGGGTTACACGAACTCCTTTTCGAGGCGCATGGCGGCGCGCTTCATGAAAAAGCGGGCCTTCCCGTAGTTGCTCCCGTTCGAGAGCGCGCCCAGAAGGATGTACTCGTCCGTGATGGCCACCGCGAGCACGGTGAACTGGTCGGTCGCGAAGCTCAGCTCCCGGAGGCGGCCCGTCCCGAGCTCCTCCGAGGCTTGCTGGGTGCTTCGAAGAAGTGTCGTGCTTTCGGTCGAGATCAGATCGAAGTTGTGCCGGCGGTCCGCGATGAGCCGCTCGATGGGAATGCCGTCCATTCCCATGACGACGTAGCCGATGGAGCCCTCGACCCTCGCCGAGACCTCCCGTAAAACCTCCGAGAACACCATCATCCCTCCCTCGATCTGCGGATGGCTTCGAGCCAGTCTTCCAGAACCCGAATGGTACGCTCGTCCGCTTGGTACGAATCCTCCGGTCGTCTCGAGGGCGTCGAGGGTGCCGCCTTCGATCGCGCCGCGCGCGAGAGCATCAGGAGCTCCTCGACGCGCTCGCGGTACTGGGTGTTATTCGGCTGCCGTTCGATGATCTTGCGGTAGACCGCGAGAGCCTGATCGAAATGACCCTGGTTGGCGTAGATCTCCGCCATGGTCGGGGTCTCGATCTCCGCGACTGGCGCCGGAGCCGGTGGCCTCCGCGGAGCTTCCGCCTTGGGCGGCGGCGGGATCTCCGCGACTGGCGCCGGTGCCGGTGGCCTCGCCGGAGCAGGTGCCTTGGGCGGCGGCGCTGCCCGAGGGGGGTCGACTATCGTCCGCTCCAAGAGCGCCTCCGGCTCGATCTGGGTAAACCGCGGCGCAGGACGAGAAGGAGGACGAGTCGCCCTGGCCGCCGGCGGCGCCACGGGTGCGGGCGGCGCCGGCGCCTTGGGGGGCGGCGCGTAGTCTCTGCCCTCGAGAACCATGGGCTCATCGACTTCGACGAGCGGGATCGGCGGGAGATCGATCATGCGCGCGGTGCTTTCGACTTCGGAAGCTTCGAAATCCGCAGGCGGCGGAGCGGGCCTCAGCGGGGACGCGGCCGTCGGACGCTGCGGTTCGGGGGGCCGAGGCGCCTGAGGAGATGGACGCGATGCCGGAGCCGCGGAGGTGGGAGGAGCGGGCGCGGGCGGTGGCAAAGGAGGCGCGCGCCGAGGACCACCGGCGAGCTCAGCCTCCACTTCCTGAATGCGCTCACCGAGCTCCGTGTCCTCGGGAGCGAGCGTGCTCGCGACCCGGTACTTCTTTAGGGCCTCGTCGAGCCGCCCGAGGCGATGGTACGTCTCGCCGAGGAACTTGTGCGCCAGGATGTTGTCCGGCACCTGCTTCAACACCGTCTCGAACTCCGCGCTCGCCCGGTCGAACGAGCCGGCCTCGAGAAGGGCCCGGCCGAGCAGCACTCGAGCCGACGGATACTGCGGGTGCTTCTTGAGCCCCTTTTCGCAGCAGTCGATGGCCTGCTCGAGCATCCCCGACTTCCGGTACTCCTCCGCGAGCTGAACGAACATGCGGGAGCTTGGATCGGCGGCGAGCCGTTTTTCCAGCTCTTCGATGCGGCTCATGGGTCTCTAGGGTCTGCGGAAGAAACAGGGCGGAGCACCCAAGGTGCTCCGCCCCGATGCCGAGATCTATCTTACGGGACGACAGTGATAGTTGCCGAACAAGTGGACTGGCACCCCGAGACCGCCTCGGTCGTCGTGAGGAAGACGCCGAAGTCGCCGGCGATCGAGAACGCGTGCACGATACCGCGCCCCGCCTTGTAAGTGAGCGGGTCAATGTTCCACTCGTAACGGGCGATCTCGTTTCCGAGACATCCGGCTGTGCCGATGTCTCCAGTGGACTGGATCGCGGTGAACGAGATGCCCTCCCCGATGTCGTAGAAAGGCTTGACGGGCTCGATATTGAAGCCGCAGACGTTGCTCCCGGGGAACGACGGACGGTTCGCCGCACGGAGAAATATGTCTGCCTCAGCAAAATTCACTCCGCGGGTGTTGGTGCCGGATTCGCGGGCGGCGATGGTTACCGTGGTGTCGTTCTCCTGATCGGTGCGGAAAGGCGCCCAGTATCGCGCGCGACCGACACCGTCGCCGTCGGTAACCGAGGAGACCGGACCGGACTCGACGCCTCCCGCGAAGGGTCTCGCCCCGTTGAGAGGAGCCAGGTTTCCCAGATCGAAAAACTGACCGGCGGCCTGGATCTCGAACAGGATCGTCGCGCCGGAAACGCGCTCGCCGTTCGGGCCAAAGAGGACGGCCTCGATGACCGAGCTGGAGAACCCGTCAGACACGATCGCGTCGGGAATCGCCCGAATGGTGATCGACCTCGCGGCGGTCGACGGCCCGGCGAGATCCGGTGCCTCCGGACTGTCGAGAAGGCAAGCCGCGCAAAGGACCCACACCGGCAGAGCGAAGAGCCAGAGGCTCGTTTTCCACATGTTCTCCTCCGAAACGAGACAAATCCGATTGCGAATCATGGGTTGTTCGCGAAGTCGGCGAAGGTGATGTTCAAGTAGCCTGTCACCGTGACCGAGCGACCCGCACCGTCGTGGCCGTAGAAATCGATCTGAGCGATAACCGATAGAATGGCGGTAATGTCGGATCGAATCTCTCGGAGAGGCGACTCGGTTTTGGCCTGGTGGCGCACGACGACGAACGTTCGCACCACCTCTTCGCCGGCGAAGGAGACGGTGAAGTTTGCTACGCCGTCGAAGGGGTACGGGACATCGGTGCCAGCAACGTTGCGGCCATCCGCGCGAATGTACGTCACTCGATAGCGCTCGATGGTGACCGCGTTGATATCGTTCGAAGGCTGCGACCGGTCCTTGGGAAAGGCTCTCATGGTAACGATGCCGTTGTCGTTGAAGACCGAGCAGGCCCCTGTTGTGCCGAAGCAGACGTCGGAGAAGAGATCGCTCTCCGTCGTACCCGGGCCCGTATCGTCGACGGCTTGGCCGGCCATAGTCACGATCTGAAGGAGGACGTTGCTGGCATCGTTGGTTACCGTGTCGGGCTCGGTGATGCACGCGGGCGTCAGAGCCAGAACGAGAGCAAGGACCGAGAGGGTCCTCCCGTATATCTTCACGCTTTCTCTCATCGCGATCATGGGGGTGTCTCCTAAACCGTTTCCTTCCGTATTCGAGGCGTCAGGAATATCAAGAGCTCCCTGTTTAGCGATTCAGAGCTCCTGTTCTTGAAGAGGTAGCCGATCAACGGAATGCGGTGCAGAAGCGGCACGAAGGTCTCGGTGTTGGACTGCGTGTTGACGAAAACGCCTCCGATGACCGTGGTGGAGCCGTCCGCGACGAGGATCTGCGTCGTTGCCGCCTGGGTTTGGATGCTCGGGATGCCGTTGACTTCAATGGTTCGATCAACGCTGTCGTTGTTGATCTCAATATCGAGGATGATGGTATCGGCGGAAGTGATCTGCGGAGTGACCGAGAGGTCGAGGACGGCGTCCTTGAACTGAACGGTGATGGTGTTGTTCGCAATGACCTGAACCGGGAACGTCACACCTTGTTTGATCTCTGCCCGCTTGTTGTTTTGAGTGACGATCTTGGGAGCGGAGATGATGCGCAACTGCCCCCGGCTTTCCGCCGCCGAGATCGCGGCGTCGATGCTGAAAGCCCCCGAGATGCTCCCGAGCGAGAGTCCGACGGCGCCGGTGGGCGCTCCCGCGAACGGGAGGTTGACCGCGTACCCGCGCTGCACGTCTGAAGCGCCCTCCGTCACCTCCGGCGCGAGGAGGCCGCCTTCCGGCCTGGGGCTCCTGAACTGGCGCGGCGCTTCCGATCCACTCGACTGACCGTCGAGCTGGATGCGGTTCGGGAAGACAAGCTCGGTGGTGTTGCCGAGCGCCTGGGTCTGGTTGCTGGTGAAGCCCCACTGCACGCCGAGCTGCCGCGCGAAGGCCCGGGTGGTGGTGATGATCCGGGCCTCGATCTCGACTCCGGGAATCGGCGTATCGAGGGTATCGATGAGCTGGTCGATGGCGTCCACCTGCTCCGCCAGATCCGTGTAGATGACGGTATTGGTACGCTCGTCGGTCACGATGTCGCCTCGGGACGACAGGTTCCGCTGCAGAAGCTCCTGGAGCTCGGACGCTTTCGAGTACGAGAGCACGCGAGTCTTCGTGAACAGGGGGCCGGCGAGCGCCTTCTCCTCGGCGAGCCGCCGTTGCTCCGCTTGCTCCGCCGCGAGCTCCGAGAGCGGAGCGATGCGGATGACGTTTCCTTCGATCGCGTATCCGAGCTTGCTGGTCTTGAGGATGAGCTCGAGCGCCTGATCCCAAGGGACCTCAACGAGTTTCAGCGTGATTCGGCCGCTCACGCCGGGCTGGACGACGATGTTGAGACCGCTGATATCGGCGAAGAGGCGGAAGATGTCCTGGATGTCGCCGTCTTTGAAGTCGAGGCTGATGAGCTCCCCGCTGTATACGCGCGCTCCG
>CAZKNR010000264.1:0-145910 GCA_964553925.1 uncultured Acidobacteriota bacterium | reverse complement strand
CGAGACCGAGCGCCTCTTCGCGGAGGCCGGGAGAGCCGAAGGGGCTGACGACTACGAAGGAGCCGCTCGGCGGCTGCGGGAGATCGTCATCGGCTATCCGGAGAGTCCGCTCGTCGCGAGAGCGCTCTTCGACCTCGCCCAGATCCACCTCTTGAGGACGCGGGACGTCAACGCCGCGCACGCCGCCCTTCTCGAGATCCTCGATGACTATCCCGAGAGTCCGGTCGCCTTCCCGGCCCAACGTCTCCTCGCCAGGCTCTACGAGCGCGAGATGCAGGACCCAGAGAGAGCCCTTCCGCACTACCGCGCGGTACTCGAGAACGGGACGGACATCGCCGTCGAGCGAGAAACGCTCCTGTCCCTGGGAGAATGTCACTACCTGCTGGGGCAGCTCGAGGAGGCGGCGGCCGCGTACAGAAAGGCGGTCACCCTTCCCTACGACGGATCCACCGACGCCGCCTACTTCCGGCTATCGGCGCAGTCCCGACTATCGGGCGACCACGAGGCGGCCCTAAGGTGGCTCGAAGAGCTCGCATCACGAACGTCGGATACGACACGCCGCACCACCGCGCTTCTGGGCCAGGTCGAGGCACTCATGATCCTCGAGCGATTCGACGACGCACGAGACCGCCTCGCGGAGGCGGAGCGTCTTTCGCCCGATGCCCCCGAGAGGGAAGAGCTCCAGGCGAGACTCGACTCCGCGCAAAGCGGTCCGCTCTCGGCGGATGAAACGACGGGCAGCCTGAAAGAGCTGGAAGCGAGGATCCATTGGGGCGCGGGACGAGTGCCGAGGAGAGAGCGCTGAGGCGAATCTCGCTCCTGCTCATCGCAGCCTCGGCCCTTTCCTGTCGGACGGCGGAGCACGAGCTCATCGACCGGTTCCTCGAAGCGTCCCGAAGGCAAGACAACGAGACGGTCGCCCTTCTTTCGATGGTGGCCTTTCCCGGGGAGGTCAGAGACTTCCGGGTGATGACCCTCGGAGAAGAGCTCCGCGGGCCGTACCGCGTTCTCTCGATGCGAGAGCGCGTCGAAGAGGCCGACGACCGGCGACAAGAGCAGTTCAAGCTCTTCGGGGAATTCCGGCAGTCGAACTACAACGAGCTCCTCAGGCTCCAGAGGCTCCTGCGGGACGACACGAAAAGGCCGGGACGGAAGCTCGATGCACAGTTGGGAGAGCTTCAAAGGCAGTGGGACGCCTTTCGCGAGGAGAGGGATGTCTTGGTGGGGAGCCTCCACGAAGCGGAACAGGAGCTCGAGAGGGAGATCCGCCGCGTTCAAGCGTCGCTCCAGCGAGAGGCGGCGCCGGAGTCCCTTACGGGCGAGACCCTCAACAAGGAAGCCTCGGTCCAAGTGACGACGAAAGACGACCGGGAGGGGATCTACGTCGTGACCCTCACCCGGTACGACGTCAAGAACTCTTTCGGGGCCGTCGTTCCCACCCGGTGGATCGTGACCGCGGTCGAGCCCGAGCCCGAGTCCGAGGAAGAGCCCGAGGACGAGTAGAGCTAGCTCACCACCCGCAGCTCCGCATATTCGAGAAGCAGCTTCTTCCTTCCCGCCTCGTGGAACAGAACGGTCACTTTTCGATCGCGTCCCGAGCCCGTAGCCGCAAGGACCCTTCCTTCCCCGAACGTCTTGTGAGAGACGACCGTCCCCGGTCGGAAGGAGCTTTTCGGCGCGGGAGGGCTCGTCGAGAGCCGCCCCCGAGAAGCGGGAACCGAGGACTCGAGGGCGTCCTCGGGAATCTCGAAAAGAAACCGCGACGGCGCCCGGGAGGTCGAGAGGTAGGAAAGGAAACGGGAGCGCGCGTAGGAAAGAAAGAGGCGACTTCGCGCCCGCGTCAGCCCGACGTAGAACAGCCGCCGCTCCTCCTCGAGCGCGGGTTTGCTCCCAGCCGCTCGAACGTGGGGAAAGAGTCCCTCTTCCAGCCCGCCGAGAAAGACGGCATCGAACTCGAGGCCCTTCGCGGCGTGGAGGGTCATCAGGAGACAAGGCGCTGGTGTCTCGAGGGTGTCGGAATCGGTGAGGAGGCTCACCCGGTCGAGGAACCCCGGGAGGGACGGCTCCCTCTCGCCTGCCTCGTACTCGAGCGCGGACAAAACGAGCTGATCGAGGTTCTCGCGCCTCTCCCGCGCCGGTGCCTCGCCCTCGGCGAGAAGGCTTGCGAGAAGCCCGGACTCCTCCAGGATCGCCTTCAGAGCGGAAGACGGCTTCTCCGCGCTGAGGCGGGCCGAGAGGCCCTCGATCAAGGCGCGGAAGGCGGTGAGCCCGATGCGAGCGCGTCCGGAAACTTCATCCCCGTCGAGAAGCGCTTCCGACGCATCCCAGAGGGAGACTCCGCGAGCCCGAGAGCGCGCGCCGACAAGTGCCTGGGTGGCGTCACCGACCCCCCGCGGCGGCACGTTCACCGCGCGAAGAAAACTCGCGTCGTCTCCCCGATGGTGGACGAGCCGCAAGTACGCGAGAGCGTCCTTGATCTCGCGCCTCTCGTAGAAACGAAGTCCACCCAGGACCTGATGCGGGACGTTTCTCCGCACCAGCTCCTCTTCGAACGCTCGTGTCTGCGCGTGAGTGCGCAGGAGAATCGCGACCCGGGACTCGGGAGCCTGGCGGCGGAGCCGCTCGATGATCCCGCAGGCGTGGGCCGCCTCCTCGCGCTCGTCGTCCGCCTCGTGGAGGTGGATGCGCTCTCCTTCAGGAAGGCTCGGAACCAGGGTCTTCCCCTTGCGCTCGACGTTATGTCCGATCACCCCGGAAGCCGCGCGCAGGATGGCCGCGGTCGAGCGGTAGTTGACCTCGAGCTTCACCACGCGCGCTCCCTCGAAGTCGCGCTCGAAATCGAGGATGTTCCGCAAATCCGCGCCCCGGAAGTTGTAGATCGATTGATCCTCGTCACCCACCACGAACAGGTTCCCGTGCGGCGCGAGAAGACGCAGGAGACGATACTGCACCCGATTCGTGTCCTGGTACTCGTCGACCAGCACGTGGCCGAAACGGCGCGCGGAGTAGCTCTGGGCCCGTTCCGAGACCTCGAGGAGCTCGACCCCGCGGAGAAGCAGGTCGTCGAAATCGACGCCGCCCGCGGCTTCGAGCTCCCTCTGGTACCGCTCCGCCGCCATCGCGAGGTTCGGGTCGAGCGGCCCTTCGTTTCTCTGCGCGAACGCGTGGTTCTTCCCGGCCGAGATCGACCCCGACACACGAGAAAGGGGATACTCGCGCTCCGCGAGGCCCATCTCCCGCAAGACGCGGCGCAGGAGCGTCCGTCGCTCGTCCTCCCCGTAGACGATAAAGGCCCGGGGAAGGCCCGCGTCCTCGCCGAACCGGCGAAGGAGCCGCAGGCAGAGGGCGTGGAAAGTATGGACCGAGAGATCCGTCGCCGGTTGAGGAAGAAGCTCCTGCACCCGGCGCCGCATCTCGTCCGCGGCCTTGTTCGTGAAAGTTACTGCCAGAATGGCGTCAGGGGAGACGGAGCGGCTTTGAACCAGGTAGGCGATGCGGTGGACGATGACCCGGGTCTTACCTGACCCCGCCCCCGCGAGGACCAGCGTCGGACCGTCTCCTGCCGAAACCGCTTCGCTTTGTCTCCCGTTGAGCCCGTTTTCACCCTCGAGCCCGAAATCCATGGCGGGGAGTGTAGCGCACTGCGCAGTGGGTCACTCGACGGTGACGGATTTCGCCAGGTTTCGCGGCTGGTCCACGTCGCAGCCGCGGAGAACGGCGATGTGATAGGCGAGAAGCTGGAGGGGAATCACCGCCACCAGAGGTGAGAGCGCATGGGGGTGGCGGGGGAGCTTCAGAACGCGGTCTCGCTCCGAGTCGAGGATCTGCTCGATACGATCGTCGCCCTCGGTCGTGAGCGCGAGGATCCGGGCGCCCCTCGCCTTGGCTTCCTGGATATTGCTCGCCATCTTCTCGAAGAGCGGGTTGTCGAGGGCGATGGCGACCACGGGCATCCTTTCGTCGATGAGAGCGATCGGTCCGTGCTTCATCTCCCCCGCGGGGTAGCCCTCCGCGTGGATGTAGGAGAGCTCTTTCAGTTTCAAAGCACCCTCGAGAGCGATGGGGTAGAGCGTCCCTCGGCCGAGGTACAGGAAGTTTCCGGCCTGGTAGAACTCCCGCGCGACGGCCTCGATCGACGGGGCGAGCTCGAGGGTGCGCTCGAGGTAATGAGGGGAGCGCGCCAGGTCGTCGAGCCTCTCTCTAAGAGCGGTCTCACCGATCCGAGAAAGGCGCTGCGCTAGATGAAGCGCCAGGAGGTAGAGCGCGACCACCTGCGCGGTGAAGGTCTTGGTGGCGGCGACTCCGATCTCCGGGCCCGCGTGAGTGTAGAGGGTCCGATCGCAAAGCCGGGTCGCCATCGAGCCCTTGACGTTGCAGATCGCGAGAGTCGAAGCTCCCGCCTCCTTCGCGGTCTTGAGCGCCGCGAGCGTATCGGCGGTCTCTCCCGACTGGGTGATGCCGGCCACCAGATCGCCTTCGGTCAGGATGGGGTTCCGGTAGCGAAACTCGGAAGCCACGTCGACTTCGACGGGGAGCCGGGTGAGCTCCTCGATCAGGAACTTTCCCACCTGGGCCGCGAGCCAGCTCGTCCCGCAGGCGACGATCGCGATCCGCTTCAAGCGGGCGACGACCTCGTCCTCGAGCCCGAGCTCGTTCAAGTGCACGAGGCCGGTGTCGAGCGAATAGCGGCCGAGGAGCGTGTCGCGCACGGCGTTCGGCTGCTCGAAGATTTCCTTGAGCATGAAATGCTTGAAGCCCTGCTTTTCGACTTGAACCGGGTCCCAGAGGATCGTGTGGATCTCCCGCTCGAGCTTCTCGCCGGCGAGGTTCACGATCGAGACCTCGCCGCGCCGGACGACGGCGATGTCGCCGTCGTCCAGAAACGCCGCATTCCGGGTGTGAGAGAGAAACGCGGGAACGTCGGACGCGATGAACGACTCGCCCTCACCGAGACCGACGACGAGCGGCGGGCCGTTGCGGGCGCCGACGAGAAGATCCGGCGCTTTCGCCGAGAGGGCGACGAAGGCGAACACCCCTTCGAGCTCCTCGAGGGTTTTCCGGACCGCCAGAACGAGGTCCCCCTGGAAGTGCTTCTCGAGTGTGTGAGCGATGACCTCGGTATCGGTCTCCGTCTGGAAACGGTGGCCTTCCTTCGCGAGCTGCCTCTTGAGACCAAGGTAATTCTCGATGATGCCGTTGTGCACCACCACGATATCTCCGGTGCAGTCGCGGTGGGGATGCGCGTTCTCCTCGTTGGGGCGCCCATGGGTCGCCCAGCGGGTGTGGCCAAGACCGTAGGAGCCGGTGAACGCTTTCGGGTCGACCTGGCGAGCCAGGTTGTCGAGCTTTCCTTCGGAGCGGAGCACTTTGAGGTGCCCGTGATTCGCGACGGCGATTCCGGCGGAATCGTAGCCGCGATACTCCAAAGAGCGCAGTCCCTGGAGTAGCACCTCGCTCACGGAGCGATCGCCGACGTAGCCGATGATTCCGCACATGGGTGTTATTTCCCGGTTTCCTGGCGAGCTTTGACCCATCCCCGTTTGACCACCTGGCGGCTCCGGGCGATGGCGAGGGAGTTCGGGGGAACGTCCGCAACGATACACGAGCCCGCGGCGACGTACGCGCCCTTTCCCACGCGTACGGGTGCTACGAGCTGGACGTCGCTTCCGATGAACGCCCCGTCACCGATGATCGTCTGGTGTTTCCTCTCGCCGTCGTAGTTGCAGGTGATGGTCCCCGCGCCCACGTTCGCTCCTCGTCCGATGATCGCGTCCCCGAGGTAGGAGAGATGAGGTGCCTTGGCGCCGGCGCCGAGCCGGGTTTTCTTGAGCTCGACGAAGTTGCCCACTTTCGCCCCGGCGCCGACGTCCGAGTCCGGGCGTAGGTGAGAGAAGGGTCCAATCTGCACGTTCTTCCCGATCCGGCTTGAACGAATGAAGCAGTGGTCGAGGACCGCCGTCCCCGCGCCGAGTCTCGAGTCCACGATGTGGGAGAAGCTCCCAATCGAAGAGTCGCGCCCGACGACCGTCGTTCCCTGGAGGTGCACCCAGGGAAAGAGCTTCGTTCCTTTGCCCACACGGACCTCGGGCTCCACGAAGACGCTCGCCGGATCGAAAACCAGGACTCCCTGGCGGAGAAGCTCGCCGATCTTCCGGTTCCTGAGGATAGCCACCGCCTTCGCCCAGGAGTCCGTGGTATCGACCAGGAGGAGCTCGTTCTCTTCCCGCGGAAGAAGGCCTCGGGGAGAAAGCCTCTCGATGGCTTCGCTCGCACGCACGGAGGGGAATCCCGCGAGCGCCTTTTTCCACTCGGAAGCCCGGGCGGCGACGGCCCGAGAGCGGCTGCTCCCGGGCTCGGAGAGCGCGTGGGGCTGGGAGCGCCCGCTCTTCAGTAGGCTTTTCAAGCTGGCCGGAGTCAGGCACGGGAGTTCCGCCGAGAGCACGAGGATCGTGTCCGTCAGCCCCGTGAGCCCCCGCGGATCGACCGCGTCCACCCCCGGAGGCGCTTGTCTCCCATTCTCACGAACCCAAAGGGTCCTTCCCGCTCCGAGGCCGCGCGTCGCCTCGAGGGTCCTTTGCCATACGGCTCTCCCCAGAAGATCGAGCGAAGCGTATCCGCTCGCACCGGGCCAGAGAGCGACGGTGAGGGTCATCGCGCGGGACCGGCGCCGGCGCCGAGCCGCCCTCGATGAAAGAGGTCCTGGAGCGCGCGAGCGGTCTTGACGCCGTCATGGCGCACGACGGGACCCTTCTGCAGCAGCGGCTCGAGGACCAGCGGACAAGGAAGGGGGGAGCCGTTGAGGGCAACCGGCAGCGCCCCCTCCTCCCGGTATCGGACGAGGGCGGCCCCATCGATCGGCTCGCGGTTCGCGAGCACGTAGGAGAGGCGAAACCCCGGAGAGTGCGCGAAGAGCGCCTCCACGTGATCCTTCAGATCGTATCCCGTCGTTTCTCCCGGCTGAGTCATCGCGTTCGAAACGAAGACGACAATCGCCTCGCTCACGGCGAGCGCCTCGGAAACGCCGGGAACGAGGAGATTCGGAACGAGGCTGGTGTAGAGCGAGCCTGGGCCGATGAGAACCAGATCCGCCTGCCTCAAGGCGTCGAGGGCCTCCTCGGGTGGCGGAGCGCCCGGGGGATCCAGAAAGACGCGCCGAATGCGCGCGTCCGATTTGCTGATGTTGGTTTCCCCGCGCACCATCCGGCCGTCCTCGAGCTCGGCCACGAGGGACGTACTCTCCGTCGTTGACGGGAAGATGCGCCCGCGGATCGCGAGCACGTGGCTCGCGGCCCGGACGGCCTCCGCGAAATCTCCGGTCACGGACGTAAGCGCGGTGAGAAAGAGGTTCCCGAAGTTGTGGCCGCGCAGGTCCCCGTCGCCCTCGAATCGGTATTGGAAAAGAGACGAGAGAAGCGACTCGTCCGCGGACAGCGCCACGAGGCAGTTCCGGATGTCTCCGGGGGCGAGCATCTGGAACTCGTCGCGGAGACGGCCCGAGCTTCCGCCGTCGTCGGTCACCGTCACCATCGCCGCGAGGTCGGCGAAGTAGACGCTGTCGCGGCTCGTCCCCGCGTCCTTCGAGGGCGGGTCGACGAATCGCTTCAGGCCTGCGAGGAGCGCGGAAAGCCCCGTCCCACCGCCGAGGGCGAAGACGCGGAGACCGTAGATCACCTCGAATCCCGCCCGGTCAGCTTTCGGTTAAAAGGGCTACTACCTCGGCGGTGTGGCGCACGGGCGCGAAATCGTCGTCGGCTCGCGCGTGGATCCGGCTGAGAGGGTCCGCCTGGATGGCCTGCCGGAGGTGCTTCGCCGTCGCGGCTCCATCGCCGATCTTCGCATGGGCCGCGGCGAGGCAGTACTCGATGTGAGAGTTCGACGGCTCCGCCTCGAGCGCTTTTCCGAGCATCTTGATCGCCTCGCGGGAATCGCCGTCGTTATGCATCATCACGCCGTAGACGACCATCTCCTCCGTCGACTTCGGGCGTTTCGGGGGAGCGAGCTTGCGCTCGCAAACCAAGAGGTAGGTGTTCACGCGGTCCATGAGCGCTGTCTCGTCGGGGTAGCCCTCCTTCAGCCGGTCGAGGTGCTCCTTGGCCTTGTCGAACTCGCCTTTGTAGAGCGCCCGAATCGCCTTCTCCAGTCCCTCGGTCGCTTTCGAGAAATGCTCGATCTCGCTTGCCCCGCGTGCCGCTCTCTTACTCTTCACCGCGGCCTTGGGGCGAATCTTCTTCTGAGCCATTGGACCTCCTGTTTTCGACGGCAAAACCCCGCTGACCCTTATCATCCGAAATCGCGAGAAGGTCCGGAGTGGCAGATGCCGTGGTTGGGGACCTGAAATTATAGGACCGACGCTGCCGCCGGTCAAACGAACCAGCGTCGCCATCCTCGGCCCTTCCTGAGGCGCTCCAGTGTCTCCTTTTCCAAGAGTGTCTCCGGAGGAACTCCCGCCTCCCGGGAGCGTTCGAGAAGAGCCGTGGTCTTCTCCGCGATCGCCTCGAGAGCCTCGGGGCTCGAGCGCTCTCCGCTCCTTAGGAATCGCACCCCCTGGATGAGGGCCCCGGCGTTCACCAGATAATCCGGGGCGTAGACAATGCCTCGAGAGAAGAGCACTTCCCCGGCCTCTTTCGAGGCGAGAACGTTATTCGCGGAGCCCGCGACGGCTCTGGCCTTGAGACCCCTCGCGCGTGAAGAATCCAGTACTCCTCCGATGGCGCAGGGTGCGAAGACGTCGCACTCGAGCTCGAGGATTTTGTCCGGTTCGACCTCATGGAACTCGACCCATGACCGCAGATCCGCGAGAGCGCGCGGGTTCGGGTCGCTCACGAAGAGATCGGCGCCCTTCTCTGAAAGGATTCGCGCGAGCCAGGTTCCGACACCCCCCGCACCCTGGAGGGCGATCCGGGCCCCTGCCCAGCTCGAAGCCCCGGTCGCGAAGGCGAGGGCCGCTCGAGCGCCGGCCTCGACGCCGATCGCCGTCGCGCGGTTGAGGTCAGAGACACCCGCCTCGGATTCGTCCACCATGAAGCTCGTCTCGCTCCGGACGAGAGCCCCATCGGGAACGGGAACCCCGACGTCTCGTCCCGCGAGGAAGCGCCCGCCGAGGACTTCGATGGCACGTCCCACTGCCTTGAGCGCCTCGTCGCGAACGAGCGAGTCCGATTCCATGAGGACGATCTTGCCTCCGCCTGCGGGAAGATCGGCAGCGGCGGCCTTGAACGTCATGGCCCGGGCGAGACGGAAGCCGTCGGTGAGCGCCGCCTCTTCAGTCTCGTACGGATAGATCCGGATTCCGCCCGAGGCCGGCCCGCGCGAGGTGTCGTGCAGCACCATGAAGCCCGAAAGCCCGCACGAGCGATCGTTCAGCGCGATCACCTGCTCGAAGTCGCCTTCATCCCGCATACGCGCGAGGAGGTTCATCCTGAGGGCTCCTTGCATCCCGGCATGGCGGCGAGCTCGTTGTAAATCTCTCTCGAGGATAGGCCGGTCTCCTTCGCGAGAAGCTTGGCGGCGGCGCGCGCGGAGAGTCCGCGCTCCCGCAGCTCCCGGAAACGAAGCGCGAGCGCGGCGATTGCGATCGGACCCGGCGAATCCGGAGTCTTTCCGCCGATGACGAGAGTCAGCTCGCCCTTGAACGTTCGAGAGGAGGCCCACTCCGCGAGATCCGGCAGGCTCCCCGAGCGGTGCTCCTCGTGGAGCTTCGTCATCTCGCGAAGGACGGCGGCCTCTCTCGGCCCGAGGGCTTTCGAAAGCTCGGAGAGAAGCCGAGCGATGCGGCTCCCGGACTCGAAGAGTACGAGCGTGTGGTCGATCGAGGCGAGCTCGGCGACGGCACTCTCCCGCGCCTTCCCCTTCGGAGGAACGAATCCCACGAATGTGAATCGGGACGTGGGGAGGCCGGACACGGAGAGAGCCGCGAGAACGGCGCTCGGGCCGGGAATCGGCCGGACGGGAACTCCCGCGTCCCGAGCGGCGCGCACGAGCCGGTACCCGGGATCGGAGACGAGAGGGGTTCCGGCGTCGGAGACCAGGGCCACGTCCTTTCCCCCCTCGAGACGAGCGAGGAGCTCGGACGCGCGTTCGTGCTCGTTGTGCTCGTGGTAGCTGACCGAAGGCGTCCGAATCCCGAAACGACGGAGGAGCTTTCCCGTCACCCGGGTGTCCTCGCAGGCGATGACGTCCGCCCGGGCCAGGACGTCGCGGGCGCGGGGGGTCAGGTCCTCGAGGTTGCCGATCGGTGTCGAGACCACGTACAGTGTCCCCGTCATCGAAGGGTATCGTATACTTACCCCGTTTCGTTTCAGCCATGGACCATAAAAAGAAGAGTAGCAAGCCTATGGAGCTCTCCGTAGTCTTCCCCGCGTATAACGACGCCGGCACCATCGCCAGCATGGTGGTCGCCGCCCGTCTCGCCGCTCGGCGGCTCGCCGACGACTACGAGATCGTGGTTGTGAACGACGGAAGCGCCGACCATACCGCCGAGGTTCTCTCGGAGCTCGAGTCGGTCTTTCCGGAGCTCCGCGTGGTCCATCACCCGAAGAACCGCGGCTACGGAGGCGCCCTCCGTACCGGGTTCCAGACGGCGACGAAGGAGCTCATCTTCTATACAGACGGTGACGCCCAGTACGATCCGCGCGAGATGGAGAGCCTGTTCGCCGTCTGGGGCGAGGGGAGCGACTTCGTGAACGGGGTCAAGATCGGCCGCTCCGATCCTCTCCACCGCGCCGTCATTGGACGGATCTATCACTGGTTCGTGCGCTTCAGCTTCGGCCTCGACCTCAAGGACGTAGACTGCGACTTCCGGCTCTTCCGGCGCGCGATCTTCGACAAGGTGGAGCTCACCAAGGACAGCGGCGTCATCTGCGTCGAGCTGATGAAGAAGGTCCAGGACCACGGCTTTCGCATTCAGCAGGTGCCCGTGCACCACTACCATCGCGCCTACGGCCGGAGTCAGTTCTTCAACCCCCAGAGGGTGATCCGAACGCTTCTGGACCTCGCCCGCCTCTGGAACGACCTCGTGATCCGAAAGATCCATCTGGAGGCGCGGGAAGCCGCGGTGTCCGGAGAGGCGCCGGCCCGGGACCGTGAGACCGCTGTCCGCTGAGCGCCACCGGGAGACCTACGAGGGCAAGAAGGTCCTCATCACGGGCGGTCTCGGCTTCATCGGAAGCAACCTCGCTCGTACGCTGCTGCCGCTCGGTGCCGACGTTCTCCTCGTCGATTCTCTGATTCCCGACTATGGAGGGAACCTCTTCAACATCGACGGCATCGAGTCCCGGTTAAAGGTCAATATCGCCGACGTGCGGGACGCGAACGGCATGCAGTACCTCGTTGCCGGCCAGGACATCCTCTTCAACCTCGCGGGCCAGGTCAGCCACATCGACAGCATGACCGACCCCATGACCGACCTCGAGATCAACTGCAAGAGCCAGCTCGCCATACTGGAGGCTTGCCGCAAAGGGAATCCCGGGATTCGCATCGTCTACGCCAGCACGCGCCAGATCTATGGAAAGCCCACGCGCCTTCCCGCGGACGAGGACCATCCGATTCACCCTACCGACGTCAACGGGATCAACAAGGCGAGCGGGGAGATGTACCACCGGATCTACGGGGAGGTGTACGGGCTTCGCACGACGGCCCTCCGCCTCACCAACACCTACGGACCGCGCCAGCTCCTGAAGCACAACCGCCAGGGATTCGCCGGATGGTTCATTCGAAAGGTGGTGCTGGGAGAGGAGATCCTCCTCTACGGCAACGGGGAGCAGAAACGCGACTTCAACTACGTCGATGACGTGGTGGAAGCGTTCCTGTCCGCGGGGGCGAACGACGAGTTACAGGGTGAAGTTTTCAACCTCGGGGCGACGCCACCGACGTCGCTCCGGGAGTTCGTCGAGATTCTCTACGAGGTCGCGGGCGAGAAGCCGAACTATCGGCTGGTTCCCTTCCCCGAAGAGCGCCGCCGCATCGATATCGGCGATTTCTACACCGACTACGGGAAGATTCAGAGAAAGCTCGGTTGGGAGCCGCGGGTGAATCTCCGCGAGGGCGCCCGGCGCACCCTCTCGTTCTACCGTGAGAACATCCGCCACTATGTCTCCTGAGGTTCGTTTCAACGACCTCTCTATCGGAGGCGCGGCCCCCGCGCCGGAGATCGAGGCCGCCATCGCGAGGGTCCTCGCCTCGGGCTGGTTCATCCTCGGTCCCGAGGTCGAAGCGTTCGAGCGCGAGATCGTCTCCGCTTTCGATTGCGGCAACGCCGTCGGTGTCGCGAACGGTACCGACGCGATCACCCTCGCTTTGATGGCGGTCGGCGTCGGGCCGGGCGACGAGGTGGTGACCACACCTCTCACCGCCGCCTTCACCGCGCTCGCCGTAAGCCGCCTGGGCGCGACGCCGGTCTTCGCCGACGTCGAGCCCGAGACCTTGACTCTCTCCGTCGAGAGCGTCGCCCGCCGAATCACGTCGAAGACCCGGGCCGTCATGCCCGTGCATCTTTACGGCAACGCCGCCGACATCGAGGGCACGCTCGCGCTCGCGAAGGACCACGGCCTCCCGGTCGTGGAAGACGCCTGCCAGGCCCACGGAGGGCGGCACGACGAAAAGACCCTGGGGAGCATCGGTCGCGTCGGGACGTTTTCCTTCTACCCCACCAAGAACCTGGGCGCCCTCGGCGACGGCGGAATGGTGGTGACCCGGGATGACGAGATCGCGGCGAAGCTGAAGCGGCTCCGCAACGGCGGGCAGTCGAGCCGTTACCGGCACGACGAAATCGGCTTCAACAGCCGGCTCGACGAGATCCAGGCCGCCGCGCTGCGGGTGAAATTGAAGTATCTGGAGTCCAAGAACGAAAGACGGAGGGAGCTGTCTCGGCTCTACGAAGAGGCGCTCGAAGGGTCCGACGTCCGTCCGGTCGCCGTTCGCGACGGCTGCGTCTCGGCCCGGCACCTCTTCGTGATCCGGTCTTCGAACCGCGACGCTCTCGCGGCTCACCTGAAGGAGCGCGGTATCGAGACTCTGATCCACTTCCCGATTCCGACGCACCTCCAACGGGCGTATGAGAGCCTCGGTCAGGGGCCGGGAAGCTGCCCCAACGCGGAGAAGGCCTGTGGCGAGGTCCTGTCCCTTCCGCTCTATCCGACAGTCCCAACCGCGAACATCGACCGCGTTGCGGACGCCATCCGCAGCTTCCAACCGCGCTGACACAGCGATTGCGGAGAGTTCCGCTTTTCTGGCGATAGACCTGATATAAAGTCTCCGAGGATATCGTTCGCTCAGCGAGTTCAAGACGCAGGCTCCAAGGTAAATGCGGAAGCGCAAGAGCTCTCAACAGCCGGTCATCGTCACGCCGGACGAGTTCGATCGTCATCGAGAACGCGACCGTTTCGTGTCTGCGGTTCGAGAGGGAATGGCAGACGCCGAAGCAGGCCGGGCGGTCAGTGATGTCGAGCTCCTGAAAGAGCTCGAAGTCGAGTTCGGTTCCCTCAAGGGTCGATGAAGCTCCGGTGGAGCGACCGCGCCCGGCAAGACCCCCAGGGAGATCGGTCGCTACAGGACAGCCAAGTCGCGGCACGGGAGTGGGCCTCCCGACTTCACTGGGTCGAACAAGCCAACAAGCCAAAAAGCGCCTCGTGAGATGAGACCGATTTAAGCCTTCCAAGG
Source organism: uncultured Acidobacteriota bacterium (assembly GCA_964553925.1). GTDB lineage: Bacteria > Acidobacteriota > Vicinamibacteria > Marinacidobacterales > SMYC01 > DAISKN01. The sequence continues at coordinate 132,254 of CAZKNR010000264.1, read as the reverse complement.
CGCATTCGCGCGAGTTGCCCAATTTCCCTGTGAGTAGTATCCTACTCAGAGGGGAAAAACCAATGTCCCGCTTTCAAGCCCAGTTGAATGCCGTGCTCGACGAGGAGCTCGATGACCTACGGGAGCGACTCGGCTTGCGCCAGAACCAGAGGGCCGATCTGCTTCGCGAGATCGCCTTGCTCGCGTCCTGGGTGGTCCGACAGGCCGAGACGGGCCGCAGTATCGAAGCCCGCCGCGGTCGTGACGTCGAGGCACTCGCGAGCCCCCTTCTCGACCGCCTTCGGGAGCGTCGCACCGCCGGAATCGTCGGACGCATCGAGCTGAAAGACTCCGAAGTGGAGGGACTCGCGGATGTGCTCGACGGCGGGTTCTCGCCGACGCCGGCGCTGCGCAAGGCGCTCTCGCGGCTCGCCATGGCGAAGCGGAGACCCCCGAAGCTCCGATGGAAGGGTGACGCGGCATAGCGGTGCCCATCCGCATCGAGGTGCTCGACAGGCGTCATCGCTCGCTCCTCCGCGACTTTCGAAACCAGCACGAGTCGCTCGTCGACTACCTCAATCGATATGCCCTTCGACACGCCGAGAAGGATCTTCTGGCAAGGACCTTCCTCGCCATTGACGTAGCGAGCGAGAGGGAACGCCTCGCGGGCTACTTCACGCTCGCGACCGCCAGTGTGGAGCGGGCCAGCATCTCCCCGATCTCTGCCCTCGACCAGCTGCCTCGCTTTCCAATCCCCGCCGTCCTTCTTGCGCGTCTCGCCGTAGACGAGCGCGCCCAGGGTCAGGGGTTGGGGCGGTTCCTGTTCGAGGAAGCCCTGGGCCTGACGCTCCAGCTTGCCCGAACCGGGCCGGTGGCGTTTCGCCTGCTCGTCACCGACGCCATCGACGAAACGGCCGCACGATTCTACGACCGCTTCGGTTTCGCCCGCCTGGGAGATGAGTATCCCTGTCGAATGGTGCTGGATCTGAAGCCGCTCGTCGGGAGGTGAGTGCTTTTACACCAGGAGCCCGAGTCTCGGCCATCCGCCGTTTGCGCCAGCGCGGGAACCGTAGGATACGACGCCCGCCGGTGGGAGGGAATTTGGATAAGTTCTTTGCAGAGACGTTTCCGCGGAAACGCGGGTCCCAAAAACCGATCCGGCGAGGCCGGGCCCCTCGACCTTGACCCGCCCAGTATGCACAGGGAATACTGACACTGATGAAGGTCGCCGTCTCAATCCCCGATCGCATCTTCCGAGCCGCTGAACGGATCTCGAAACGGATGCGTATCTCTCGAAGCCAGCTCTACGCGAGGGCCGTCGAGGCGTACGTCAAGACTCAAGCGGGCGACGACATCACCGAGCAGTTGGACAAGGTCTACTCCAAACACTCGTCGAGCATTGAGCCCTCGCTCGAGGCTGCGTCCGTGGAGGTTTTGCGCCGAGAAAACCTACTCCAAGTGTTCAACAAGGCTGCGGCCGACGTCACGGAGTCGGACCGCGGCGAGCGGAAAGATCTCCTCGGGGCGTTCGACGGCAGCGAAGAGTAAGAGACAGAGGCGAAGGCCAAGGGTAAGCGCAGGGGAGCACGATGAGGGAACGTCGCGACAAAAAAGGGAGTGAGGGCCGTCTCATCGCGCACGGGGCCGTTCGACATCTGGCGACGGTCGTCAACGCGGAGAAGGTCAGCCGAGTCGACGGTTCAGCTACGCCTCCTGCTGAACCCCAAGCGAGACGGTCAGTTCGCAGCGGCGACGCGGGCTTTCATCTCCTCGACCCAGCCCGGGACGATGACGAGCTCGCCGGGGCGGAGCTCGAAGGGGTCTTTCTCGATCATCAAGAAGCGCTGGCCGTCGGGGAAGACTTCGTAGAACGCTTCGGCCAGAATTTCATCGGGTACATCGAAAAGCTTCCGAGGCGGGTCAGAGGCGAACTCCAGCGCGGTGCGGACCGCCGCGGACCAGAGGCTCCCCTCGCTCAAGAAGAAGATTTCCCTCCCGTCTCCCGACCATCGAGGCCATCCTCCCCCCTCGGTCGATACCGAGTGCCTCCCGCCGGACCCGGAGTAGGCGCGCACGTAAATTTCGGGACGCCCGGAGTCGTTCGAGGCGTATGCGACCCAGAGACCATCGGGCGAAAAGCTCGCGAAACCCTCGTTGCTTGGGGTCGCGAGCCACGGCTCGGCGCGCTGGTCCGCGAGCGTCAAGCGCCAGATGTCCCCGAGTATGGGCGACGAAACAAGGAACAGTAGAGCGGTCCCGTCCGGGGCGACGCCGGCGGCCGAGTTCACCGGGCCGACGTGGACGGTTCGAGGGGGTTCACTTCCGTCGACGGGCGCAAGGAGCAGCCTGGGGTCTGGAGACCGACCGTGGAGGAGAAGGCGCTTGCCGTCCGGCATCCATCCCACGACGGAGAGTTCAAGGTCCCCTCCGACGCGCGTCCAGGCCCCGGACGCGATGTCGAGGACGAAGGCTCCGGGCGAGCCGACGTCCTGTAGGACCGAGGCCGCGATACGACGCCCGTCAGCAGACAGAAAACGGTTCGTCGTAAGTCCGCTGTAACTCCGAAACCGGCTCTCGCCGGCCGTCTCGATCCACGGACACGAGGGTCCTCCGAGGGAGCCGGGCCTCGAGCGGTGAGAACAACAAAGTGCCGTCCCGCGCGACGTCGTATTGCACGTTGCCAAGGTAGTTCCTGCCCATGCCGGGGCTGCTCCACATCGCGACGCCCTCGAGGACCGGGACGGGGGTACCGATGAGCTCGAGCCGCTCGAGGTCGAAGGGCGCGGAATAGACGATCCCGTCGCGCCCGAAAAGAAGATGCCCGCTCAAGTATCTGGCGTTGCCTGCGCTTTCGATGAGAATTCGCTTCCGCCCCGTGATGAGATCCACGACGGCAACGTCGTGGCCACGACTCCCTAGGCGAGCCGCCAAGAATTCGAGGCTCTGCGACTGGAAGAGAGCCGCGTGGGCCCCCGGAAGTACATGAGGCCAGCGATGATCGGACTCCTTGCGGTTGGCGTCGAGCTTCGTGATTTCTTGAACCTCACCTCCTTCGGCGGATACCCGGAGAAGCCCTCCCCCACCCCGGCTGAAGAGGATGTTTCCGTCTTCTCCCCAGCTCCCGCCACGAAACGCCGGGGCATCCGCGAGCGTTACAACGGCGTCGCTATCCAGGTCGACCTTCTTCAACTTACGCTGGGCGCCAAAGGCGATCCATCGGCCGTCAGGGGAGAAGAACGGGCAGGTAGCGCCCTCAGTGTCGGGGAGGGGTCGGGCGTCGATTTCCGACCGGTCGCGGAGATAGAGCAGGCAATCCAAGCCGCTGACCGACGGGTGTCCCGTCATGTCGCGACAGCCCACGAATGCCACGCTCTCTCCATCCGGCGAGATCGCGGGGGGCGCGACACCGTTAATACGGATGCCCACACCACGAGGCAGGGAGATCTGGAAGCGAGGCATGCGATTCTCGGCGGGCGGGGCTTTCGGTCGCAGTATCCAAGCAGCAACACCAACGAGCGCACCGAGAACGAGCGTCACCACCGTGACGACTTTGAATCGCGGCGGAGGGAGCAGAGCACTTCCGGACGCACCCTCCGCGGGGAGGTCCTTCAGCTCCAGGCGCAAGTCGGCGATGTCGCGGGGGCGCTCCTTCTGATCCTTCTGGAGGCAGCGCTTGAGGATCCGCTGTAGAGCTTGGGGCGTGCTCGAAGGCAAGCTTCCCCAGTCCGGCTCGCGCTCCAGCACGGCCGCGATCGAGTCCGAGCGGGTCGCTCCCGGAAAAGCCCGCCGGCCGGTCAACATCTCGAAGAGAATGCAGCCAAATGCCCAGATGTCCGTTCGCTTGTTGACCGGCTCTCCCCGCGCCTGCTCGGGGCTCATATAGGGCGCGGTTCCGACCGCGAGGCCACTCTCGGTCTTCTCCACGGGCTTCGGCACCGTCGCGGCGGCGGATAAAATCTCTCCGTCCTCCCGCGCGAGAACCTTCGCGAGACCGAAGTCGAGAACCTTCACGCCCCCCTCGGGGGTTAGCTTCACGTTCGACAGCTTGAGGTCGCGGTGGAGGATGCCCCGCTCGTGCGCCGCCTCGAGCGCTTCGGCAATCGGGAGAGCGAGCTCGAGTGCGGTCTTCAGAGAGAGGGGGCCGCGAGCGAGACGCTCGGCCAGAGTCTCGCCCTCGACGACTTCCATGACGAGTACGGGACTGCCTTCGTAATCGAGGACGTCATGGAGAGCGGCGATTGAGGGATGGTTCAGGGAAGCGAGAAGCCGAGCCTCGTGCTCCAGGCGAGAGCGCCTCTCGGCGCTTCCGGCGAGCTCATCCGGAAGGACCTTCAGCGCGACGTCGCGCCCGAGACGCGTGTCGCGAGCGCGCCAAACTTCGCCCATGCCGCCGGCGCCGAGCGGACCGAGGACCTCGTACGGACCCAAGCGCTGCCCGGGGCCGAGGCTCATGGGATAGGAGAGTAGAGAACTTCAGGCGCGTCCTGCAAGCGAAAGGACTGCCGGCACCCTTCTGGTCGTCCCGCCGCTTGTTACCTGGGCGTCGCGTTGAGACTATTGCGACACTGTGAGGTCAAAAGCATGCCCGTGAAGGGTCGTCAGATCAGGGTCAACGTTTCGCCGGAAACCTACACCTGGCTGGAGTGCCGCACGGGCGAACGATCGAACGTGGCGGACTTCGTCTGCGGCCTAATCGAGCGAGAAATGGCTCGGGAGCGGGAGAAAAACCTACTCCGGGTGTTCAACAAGGCTGCGGCCGACATCGCTAAGTCGGACCGCGCTGAGCGGAGAGCCCTGCTCGGAGCCTTCGCCCCTAACGACGGAAAGACTAGCGCGAGGGCCAAAGCCACACGGAAGGGCTTACGGTGAGGGCGCGTCTGAATCAAATCCCAAGACCGGCGTTCCTCGTCGATGTGAGCGGCCGGATCGACGCCCCTCCACAATTCTTTGCCGAGCCCGCGGAGCTCAAGAAGGGCGACGGTCTCGCACGCGTGGCCGCCTCGTCGAGAATGTGAAGAACCTCCTCGGAGATCGAGCGTCCTTCCCGCTGCGCTCGGGCCTTTAGTCTCGCGTACAGCTCCTCAGGAACGTTTTTGATATTCAGTGTCGCCAAGAATCCTCCAACTCGCCTCCATCATGAAGGGGTCGACAGGCTACTGGATATAACCGAGAGTTTTCAATTGCTCCAGGGCCGATGGGTCCAACTCCTCGAGACCCTCTTCGCCCGCGGATTCGCTGTCTCGCAGCGGGTCTTTGGCTATCCACGCTTCGAGAAGGGGGCTCAGCTTCGCCGCCTCGCCCGCGAGATCCGCGAAGCGGTTCCTGGTCTCGCCTGGATCGTCGACAAGGTCGTAGAGCTCGTAGAGGTCTCCCTCGTCGCGTGGGATCTTGATGAGCTTCCAGCGGTCGGTCCGGACCATGCGCCATTTTCCGCGTATCCCGGAAAGGTAGATTTTGTCTTGCTCCGGAAACTGTATCCTCGCCGGTGCGCTCTCCGCGAAAGCCGCGAGATAGGGAAGCGATCCTCCTCCGAGAAGGGGCGCGAGGCTCCGGGCCTCGATGCCCGCGAGCGGCTCGACACCCGCCAGGCCGAGAAGCGTCGGGGCCACATCCATGAGTCTCACCTGCTGCGCGATCGACGCCCCGGGCTCGACACCCGGTCCTCGGATTACGAGCGGTACCCGCAGCACCTCGTCGTAGAGAGTGAAGTCGTGGGTGAACGACAGGCCGTGCTCGCCGAAGGCCTCTCCGTGGTCGCCGGCGACGGCGACGACGGTGGTTTCGTCGAGCTCGAGATCCGCGAGGGTCTTCAGAACGCGACCCAGGTTGTCGTCGGTGTAGAGGATCGCACCGTCGTACAGGTCGACGATTTGCGAGACTTCGTACCGCGAGTAGAGGCCCTTGTTGAAGAAGATGCTTCCCCGCGACCGCCGCCAGAAAGCGAGGTCGAGGAGGATTCGATTCTTGGGATAGTGCCGGAGAACGAGATCGTAGTACGGCCCGCCGGCGAGGTCGGCGTAGGGGGTCGGCACGTAGTCCTCGCGGTCGACCGCGGCGGCGGCCATCGCGCGAAGGAGTTTCGCTTGCGGATCGTCGCGGTACGCATCGTGGTAGAGGACGGAGTAGGGGTAGCTCGGCGTGTAAGGAAGGTGTGGGTCGAGGAAGTGGAGCCAGAGAAAGAAAGGACGCGCGGGGTCGCGTTCGGTGAGCCAGTCGGAGGCGGCAAGAGAAAGACTCCGGGCGTCGAGCCCTGCCGAGAATTTGTTGTTGTGGTATTCGCCGAAACCCTGGTCCAGGCCCGACTTGCTGCGAAGCCACGTATGACGGGTCATCGCCGCCGTCTGATAGCCCGCCTTCTGGAAACGCTCGGCCAGCGTCTCGATCGAATCCGCCAGTACCGCGGGGTGGTTGCGGACACCGTGGTTGGGCGGAGTCATGCCGGTCATCAGCGATGCGATCGAGGGCAGCGTGAAGGGCGCCTGGGCAACGGCGTTCTCGAACGAAGCCCCTTGCCGCGCGAGGCGGTCGAGGTTCGGCGTCGTGGCGCGGCCGTACCCGTAGCTTCCCACGTGATCCGCGCGAAGGGTCTCGATGGTGATGAGGAGGACGTTGGGCTTCGGCGGAATCGCTTCGGGGGGCGTCGTACATGCAAAGGAAAGCGCCAGGAGGCTGCCGGCGCCGAGACGAGAACCCACTCTAGCTACGCCGGGCTCCGCGAGCGCCGGGTGCCGGGACCGGCTGTGAAGCCATGGCCTGTTCCCGGGGGATGCGGGTGGAGACGACGTTCCCATCCTGGAGCGAGACCAGAACCCGGTCTCCTTTCTTGATCGTGCCGGCGATGAGCTGGTGGGCGAGCACGTTCTCGATCTGGGATTCGACCTGGCGCCGGAGCGGACGCGCGCCGTAGATGGGATCGTAGCCGTCGTCGGCGAGCTTTTGCTTCACCGCGTCAGTCACCTGGATTCCGAGATCCTGCTCCGCGAGGCGCTTGCCGAGATCCTCGAGGACCAGATCCACGATGGCCCGGATGTGATGCTTCTCGAGCTGGTGGAACACGATGAGGTCGTCGATGCGGTTCACGAGCTCGGGCTTGAAGACTTTCTTCACCGCCCGCATCACCCGGTCCTTGATCTCCTCGTACCTCCGCGTGGAGACGGGGGTGGCGAAGCCGATGCTCCCGTACTCCCTCGTGATGTCCTCGCTTCCGATGTTCGAGGTCGCGACGATGATGGTGTTGACGAAGGAAACCGTCCGGCCCTGGGCGTCGGTGAGCCTCCCGTCTTCCAAAATCTGGAGCAACATGTGGTAGACGTCGGGATGGGCCTTCTCGATCTCGTCCAGCAGCAGCACGCTGTAGGGATTTCGGCGGACCTTCTCGGTGAGCTGTCCTCCCTCGCCGTACCCGATGTACCCGGGCGGCGATCCGATCATTTTCGAGACCGAGTGCCGCTCCATGTACTCGCTCATGTCGAGGCGGATGAGGCGCTCCTCATCATCGAGCAGGAACTCCGCGAGCGCCTTGGCGAGCTCGGTCTTCCCGACACCCGTCGGCCCCAGGAAGATGAACGAGCCGACGGGGCGCTTTCGGCCTTTGAGCCCGGCGCGGTTCCTCCGGATGGCGTCGGAAACGGCGTGCACCGCGTTCTCCTGACCCACGATTCGCTGATGGATGTTCTCCTCCATCCGGTTGAGCTTATGGGCCTCGGACTCCAGCATCCGGGTCACGGGGATGCCGGCCCACCCCTGGACCACGCGGGCAATGTCCTCGGTTCCGACGGCCGAGTCTTCGGGCCGCCGGCTCTCTCGCCACTCCTCCATCATCGTCGTGAGGTCGGACTCGAGCCTCATCAGGTCCTGCTGGCAGAGGGCCGCGCGCTCGTAGTCCTGGGCCTGGTAGGCCTCCCGCTGCTGGGAGAGGAGCTTGTCGCGGTCGCGTTTCACCCGGCGGATCTCCGGCGGCGCGTAGACGAGCTCGAGGTGCTTGCGCGCCCCCGCTTCGTCCAGGAGGTCCAGCGCCTTGTCGGGAAGGAAGCGGTCGGCGATGTAGCGGTCCGCGAGCTTCGCCGCGGCATCGACAGCGTCGTCGCTGAAGACCACGTTGTGGTGAAGCTCGTAGTTGCGCTGGAGCCCCTTGAGGATCCGAAGCGTCTCCGGCACAGACGGCTCTTTGATCAAGATGCTCTGGAAGCGGCGCTCGAGGGCCTTGTCCTTTTCGATGTGCTTCTTGTACTCCTCGAGGGTGGAGGCGCCGATGCAGCGAAGCTGCCCCCGGGCGAGCGCCCCCTTAAGCATGTTCGAGGCGTCGAGGCCGCCCTCGACGTTTCCCGCGCCCACGACGGTATGGATGTCGTCGATGAAGAGGATGACCTGGCCAGAGGCGGCGAGCACCTCTTCCTTGATGGTCTTTAGACGCTCCTCGAACTCGCCGCGGAACTTCGAGCCCGACACCACTTCGCTCATCTCGAGCATGAGGATCCGTTTCCCCATCAGCGTGTCGGGGACCTCGGCGCTCGCGATTCTTTGGGCGAGGCCTTCCACAATCACCGTCTTCCCAACCCCCGGCTCGCCGATGAGCACCGGGTTGTTCTTCTTGCGGCGGAGCAGGATCTGGATGAGCCGCCGAATCTCTTCCTCGCGGCCCACCACCGGGTCGAGGGCACCTTTCCTGGCCATCTCCGTCAGGTCGGATGTGTACTTCGTGAGGGTTTCGAATTTCGTGTCGCCGCGTTTGTCGTCGACGGTGCGGGTTCCCCTCTGCCGCACGTACGAGTCCTTCGTCCGCTCGTAGCGGAAGCCGAGGTCCCGGAGAATCCGAGCGGAGAGTCCCGCGGGCTCCCGGTGCAGAGCCAAGAACATGGCGCCGACGCCGACGAAGCGGTCGCCCATCTGGTCCGCTTCCTCCTTGGCCATGCGCAGGACTTCCGCGGTCTGGGGCGAGACCAGGATCTGGAGCGAGCCTTCGCGCCGGAGCTTGAGCTTGTTCCGCTGCGCCGCGAGGATGAGGTCGACGATCGATTTTTTGGTCTGTGCCGGCGCCAGGCCCAGGTCTTCGACGAGGCGGAGGGTCTCGGAGCCGTCCTGTTCGAAGAGACCCAGAAGGACGAACTCCGGAGTGAGCTCGTTCTGGCGGAGGTTCACGAGCTCCATCGAGCCGATGTTGACCGCCTCGATGACGCGCTCGGTGCAGTGGCGAAAAAGAACGTTGTTCATGCGGATCCCTGCATCGTCAAGGAGTGCATGGGGGCGCTCCGGGGGAAGAATAGCACATGAAGTCTCGGCCCCGCGCCGAAACCCCCGGTGTATAATCCCGAGTCCCAACCGTGAGAATCCTCACCGTCACGACCTCCTTTCCCAAGTTCGAAGGCGATACGACGGCGCCGTTCATCGAATCGATCACCCGCGAGCTCGCCTCCCGTGGACACCAGCTGACGGTGGTGCTCCCGGCGCGGTCCGATCTGAGACCGGCGCCCATCGAAGGAGTTCGATTCCGTCCCTATCGCTACGCGCCCTCAGCCGCGCTCGAAGTCTTCGGCTATGCCGAGGCGCTGCGGGCAGACGTCGCCCTCCGCGGCGCGGCGTACGCCATGCTCCCGCTCGCCGTCCTCTCCGGGCTGCGCTCGCTCGGAAAGGAGCTCCGAGGACAGCAGTACGATGTGGTGCACGCCCACTGGGTCGTCCCGAGCGGGGCGATGGCCGCGCTCGCCCTCGAGACCCCGTGGGCGAGCGGGCCGCCCCTCGTCGTGAGCCTTCACGGATCCGACGTTTTCCTTTCGGAGAAAAACGGAGCCGCGCGCCTCGGCGCGAGGAAGGCGTTTCGGACCGCGGCCAAGGTCACCGCCTGCAGCCGCGACCTGTCCGAGAGAAGCCTTCGTCTCGGAGCTCGCTCGGCTCCCGAGGTCATCCCCTATGGAGTCGCGAGCGATGTGTTCCGGCCGGATCCGGCGGGTGCTGGCGATCTGCGGGGCGAGCTCTCGATCTCGCGGAACGCCTTCGTTCTCTTCGCCGCCGGGCGCCTGGTACACAAGAAGGGCTTCGAGTATCTGCTGGAGGCGGCGGGTGAGCTCTCGCGGCGGGGACGGACGGTCGAGCTCGTCATCGTCGGCAAGGGGGATCTCGAAGAGGAGCTCCGGGACCGGGCTAAAGGCGCCGGCGTCTCTCTGCGGCTCGTGGGAAATATCGCTCGAGGGGCGTTGCCCCGTTACTTCGCCATGGCCGACGCGGTCGTCGTGCCTTCGGTGAAGGACGCCGCCGGCAACGTGGATGGGCTTCCGAACGTTCTCCTCGAGGCGATGGCGTCCGCGAAAGCGATCGTGGCCACGGACGTCGCCGGGATTCCGGAGGCCCTTCGCGCGGGCAAGGAGGGTCTGCTCGTGCCCGAGAAGGACGCGGCTTCGATCGCCGGCGCCGTCGAGGAGCTCATGCGGTCGGAAGAGCTCCGCACGCGGCTCGGTCGAGCGGCCCGAAAGCGCGTCGAGGAGGATCTGAGCTGGAAGAACGCGGGAGAGAAATTTGAATCTGTTCTTCGCTCCGTCGCGGAAGCTCGCCGCCCATAGGCTCGCCCACGGCGGACCGCGGATCTACGATCCGAGGGAGAGAGCTCTCCTCGCGGGAGCCGATACGCTCCTGCGCGGCGTTTCCTTGCTCTCCGGATTGAGGCCCAAGCGCCGTCTCCCCCGGGTTCGGACCGTCGAGAGCGTCCTCGCTCTGAGGCTCGACCGCCTCGGGGATCTCATCACCACCCTCCCCGCGCTCGAGCTCCTTCGGAAAGCGCTTCCCGGAGCCCGGATCGAGCTTGCTGTCGGGAGCTGGAACGAGCCCGTCGCAAGGAGGCTTCCGTTCATCGACCGCGTACGGGTCGTCGACGCTCCCTGGTCGGCCTGGGGAAAAAAAGCGAGCCTCGGAGCCGCCCGCGCCGCTCTCGGGCGGGACCCGTTCGACCTCGCGCTCGATTTCCAGGGAGACGTGCGCGTGCTCCTCTTGATGGCGCTTTCCGGGGCAAAGCTTCGCGCTGGCTACGGGGACACCGGCGGAGACTACCTTCTCACTCACCGCGCGCGTTGGGACGAGAAACGAAGCTGGTACGACCAGAACGTGGACCTCGTGCGCGCGCTCTTCCCCGAGATCGCACCATCGGGTCCCATCCGGCCGTACAACTTCGTCACCGACGGGGATCGGCGCGAAGCAGCGCCTCTCCTCGATGCCTCGAACCGGCCGATCGTCGGGATCCACCCGAGCGCGGGCCGCGCGCTCAAGGAGTGGGAGCCCGAGAAGTTCGCGGCACTCGCCGACAAGCTCTCGGAGCTCGCGACCGTCGTCCTCACCGGCTCGGAGTCCGACCGCTCGCTCGTGGAGCGGATCTTCGAGAAGACGGCCATTCGCCCGAAAAAATTTATCGGGCTTTCCCTTCCCGTGTTTGCGGCGGTCATCGAGCGGCTCGACGCCTTCGTGACCGGGGACACCGGTCCCATGCATCTTTCCCACGCGGTCGGGACCCCGAACGTCGCCATCTTCGGCCCGTCGGATCCCGTCCGCTACGGACCGGACGATTCCCTGGGCTTGCGCCTCGTCGTGCGAAGCTCCGTCTATTGCTCGCCTTGCAACATGATCCGAAGGCCACCCGCCGAATGCGCGAAAGTTCCGACTCCCGAGTGTCTCTCGACGGTCACCTTGGACCCGGTTCTTCGAGCGGTTCGGGAAGCGCTCCGAGCGACCTGAGCCAGCGAATCTCGTCCTCCCGAAAGAAGCCAAAAACCCAGAGGGCGGCGGGGAAGATCGCGCAGGCCAAAGCCTTGATCGGAAGGACGACCCAAACATTCCCAGGCGCGAGCGTCGAGAGAGTGAACGCCATCGCCGCGGCGAGGACGATCTTCGACAGACGCCGCCCCTCGAAGGGGATCGGGTACTGCCGGTTCCCGAGCCAGTACCCTAGCCCCGCCATCAAGGCGTAGCCGGCGACGGTGGACCAGGCGGCTCCGAGAATTCCGAACCGGGGAATCCAGACGAGGTTCAGGAGCACGTTCAGCGCCGCGGCCGCCACGGTAATCATCGGGAAGTATCGGGTCTTCTTGCTGATCCCGATCCCGATCGACGTCAGGGCGAAGACGCCCTGCATGACGTAAGCGAGGACCACGATGGGGATGACGGAATCGGCCGCATGGAATTTCGCCTCGGCCATGAGGTGCAGGAGCTCACGGCCGAAGATGGCGTTCAGGAGGCCAAAGCCGCAGAGCGCCGCGAAGGCATAGGTGGCGATGCGCGCGAGGATCCGGGGGGCATCCGGCTTCTCGAGCTGGGCGTAGACGAAAGGGCCCCACGCGAGCTCGAACGCGGACAGGAAGAACTTCACGCCCGTCCCCATGACGTAGCCGATGTGGTAGAGCCCGCTCGCCGCGAGCGTCGAGAAGATCTCGATGAGCTTCCGGTCCGAGAGGTTCAGGACTTGATGCGCGAGCCCGTGAGGGACTTTCGGAAGACCGAACGCCGCGGACCGGGAAAGCATCGGCCATGAGAACCCCGGGGCCAGGTTCCGGAGGAGCGTCGGAAGAAGGGCCATCACGAAAAGAAGGGATGCGGCGGCATCGGCCAGGAGAACCCCCGAGACACCGAATCCGCTCACGACCAGCGCGAGCTTCAGTCCGACGTTCAGGAAGCTCCGGAAGAGGTTCATGACGCCGAACGCTTTTGGACGTCCCTGAATCCGGAAGAGGTTCATGGGGACGAAGGCGAAGGTGTTCAAGAACGTGTCGAAGGCGACCAGGAGGATCCAGGTCGTGACCTGGGATGCGCCGATTTCGTCACCGAGGAGGAGCCGTCCCAAAGGCGCGGCGAGGAGGCCGCAGGCGCCGAAGAGCGCGGTGCTGATGGAGAGAGCGGTCACGACGAGCGTCGTAGCGAGGATCTTGCGATCGCGCTCGGACGTCAGCTCGTAGTAGATGCGGAAAAACCCCGAGTCGAGCCCCATCCGGAAGAAAATCTTCGTGAGGACTCCGAAGAGGAGGAGGATCCCGAGGGCGCCGTAGTCCTCTCGAGAGAGGTAAGCCGTGAAGATCGGGAGAAGGAGGAAGTTGACGAGGTAGGGAACAACGTCCGCGGCGCCGTAGATGGCGGAATGATGAGCGAGTCTCGAAAGTTCGGCCCGAATCACGGAGGCATCTTACCGAATCCGGGCCCCTGAAATCGTATTTGCCCTCGGCGCCAATCGTTGATACGCTTCTTCTGCCACCCTCCTCTCGATACCCCTGAGGAAGTCAACTAACGGCGCCGGGCCCTCGGGCCCGGCGGTGGCACTCCTAAGTCAGCAAGCTATAAATATAGCTAACTCAGATCTTTAGGAGAATATCCCGACGCGAGCTCTTCTCGCACCTTTAAGAGGAGCACCTTCGTTTTTTCTACTCCTTCCGCCTCGGAGAGTGTCTCGCCCTCGTACTCGATGCCGACGTAGCCCCGGTAGCCGGCATCCAGCACGATCCGCATCATCTTTGTGAAATCCGTGCCGGTCTCCGCGCCGCTCTCGTTGAAGTCATGGGATTTCGCGCTGACCGCGCGGGCAAAAGGCATGAGCTCGGCGACGCCTTGATAGCGGTCGTACCACTCCTCGGGGGTTTCCCGAAGGCGAAAGTTCCCGAAGTCGGGAAGGGTCCCGATCCGCGGATGAGCGACGCGCTTCATCACGGCCGAAAGCCAGCCACCGTTCGAGGACAGGCCTCCATGGTTCTCGACCAGGACCCCGATTCCATGAGGGTCGGCAAGCTCACAGAGGCTCCGAAGTCCGTCGGCCGCGAGCTTTTCCTGCTCTTCGTACGGAAGGTCAGGATTGCTCCGGGCGTTGACGCGCACCGAGTGGCAGCCGAGGGTCTTTGCCGCCTCGACCCACTTGCGGTGGTTCTCGACCGCGCGGGCCCTCTCGCTCGCCGCGGGGTCACCGAGATAGCCCTCGCTGTCGCACATGATGAGAAGGCTCCGCACCCCCTCACCCTCGGTCCGGGCGTTCATCTCCCGCAGGTAGCCCGCATCGCCGGCTTTGTCCATGAAGAACTGGTTCACGTACTCGACGCCGTCGAGCCCGTAGTCCTTGCGTGCCCGGGTGATGAAGTCGAGGTGGCTCATGGCGCCCGAAAAGAGCGCTCGATGAAACGACCACTCCGCGAGCGAGATGCGGAAGAGGGCCTCCGCGGAAAAGGCAAGAGAGGCGAGGCCGGAAATCCCTGAAATCGAGCCTACGATGAAATCTCTTCGGTCCATTCCGGGATTGTATAATTTCCAGCTTGCGAGGTGAGAGCGCGAACCCGGCCCTGGTGCTCGTCTCCGACCCTCATCTTCGGCCCGCGGAAATCGATCGCCTCCGCGCGCTCGTTGCGGAGGGGGCGACGGTCGTTGCCTGGCAGCACAGCCCGGTCGTCCAGGATCGCTTCCCCAGTCCAGACGTCGCGGGAGCCCTCAGAGCTCATTCGATCGCCGCGACCACGCTCACGGAAGCGCTCGCCGCCGACTTCGAGATCGACGAAGCGGTCATCGCCTGGATGAAGGAGTTTGGCCGGAAGGCGTTTCGCGAGCGTTATCGCTTAGGCCCGCTCGTCCTCTGGTGGTGGGCCGAGATCTACCTTTATCACGAAACCCCGCTGCGGCTCATCGTGCGGGACATCGAGGTCCTGAGCCGCCTGGTCGAGCGAACCCGCCCGAAGCGGATGGTTCTGGTCCGGCCGGTGCGGGCCCTAGAGGCGGCGGCCAAGGCCCTCGTGGGAGAAGTCGAGATCCTGGGGGAGCGGGTCGAAGGCCCGCCTTTCTGGTGGAGGACCACCGGGCTCTATCTCCTCGATCTTTTGAAGATGTGGGGGACCGGAATCAAGGCCATCTTTCGGCCGCCTCCGCGGGGCTACGGCGAGCCTGGCCGGAGCCCGGAGGGCGAAGGCCGGAGGCCCACCCCGAGGAGTGGAAGCCCCCGGGTTTTGTTCCTCACGCATGCCTCGATGTGGCGCGCGGAGAGGGAGATGTACTTCGACGACATCCTACCCGCGGTCGCGTCCCGGGCGGCCACGATCGTCGTTGCCTTCGGGCCCCCGGTGCCTTTCCGAAAGCGAGGCATCACCACCTGGCTTCAGGACCTCTTCGAGATCGGCGCGAGCCATCGTCCCTACGTTTTCATTCGTCGCTATTTTTCCCCAGGCCTCTGCCTCCGGCTCACGCGAGAGTTCTTCCGCGCGAGCGCGCTCTTCCGAGAGTTCCGGCGAACGCCGGGGGTTGAGGGAGTGCTCTCTCACCTTGGGGTCCCGCTCGGGCCCGAGGCCATGGCGTCGTTCCGAGACGCGTTCTACCGGCAGTTCCCGTGGACGATGCGGTCGTTTCTCGAAGTCGAAGCCGTACTCGTTCGCGAGAAGCCGGACGTTCTCGTCCTCTACGCTGAGTCGAGCGGCCTCGGCAGGGCCGCCATCGCCGCGGCGACTGCCCACGGAGTTCCGTCCGTCGCCGTGCAGCACGGGATCATGTACCCCCAGTACTATTCCCACGAGCACGCTCCTGACGAGCTCGAGCGGGATCCCGTGCCCATCCCCAGCCGCACGGCCGTTTTCGGAGAGCTGGCCAAGGAGCTTCTCGTCCGGCGCGGAAGCTACCCTGAGGAGCGCATCGTGGTGACGGGAAGCCCCAAGTTCGACGCGCTGGTCCAAGGCGCTTCCGGGTACGATCCCGGCGCGACCCGGAGAGCTCTCGACGTTCCCGAAGGCGCGCGCTTCCTCGTTCTCGCCACGCGTTGGTCCGCGGTCTCTCCGGTGTTCGAGGAGCTCGTCCGCGCGATCGAGGGCCTTCGCGGCGTGTTTCTTTTCGTGAAGCCCCACCAGGCGGAATCCCAGGCACCTTATGAAGAGGTCGCCCTGCGCCTCTCCGCTGAACGTACACGCATTCTTCCCTCGGAGGCGAACCTTCTCGAGCTCCTCTTTGCCTCGGATGGATTGATAACGGTAGACTCCTTTGCTTCCTCGGAAGCGCTCGTCCTCGGGCGGCCGGTGCTGGTGCTGAACCTCCCCGGCAACCTCGGTCCTCTGGTGGACCGGGGGGTGGCACTCGGCGTCCGGCGAGGGGAGTCGATTGCGAAAGCGCTCGAAACTCTGCTCTTCGACTCCGAGACCGCGCGCGCACTCGAGGCCAAGCGCAAGGAGTACATCCGGGAGTTCGCTTTCGGAGCCGACGGCCGCTCGACGGAACGGATCGTGGAGTGCATTTTGAACGAAGGCAAGAGCGGCAACTCATGAGAACGATCTTGATAGCCGGCCGCGAAGTGGGCGGGAGCGCCCCTGCCTTCGTTCTCGCCGAAGTGGCCTCGGCTCACCAGGGAGAGGCCGCCGACCTCTGAATGCGATCGAGGTTCGCTCCAATCGGATCCTTAATCGCTGCCGCGGAGAAGTTCGGGGCCTGCCGGGTTGCGTCATCTCAGGGCGTCGCGTATTCTGCTCGTTGGCATGAACGACCGAATCGTCATTGATCCAAAGATCTGTCACGGCAAGCCGGTGATTCGTCGCACGCGCACGCCGGTGGCAGTCGTTGTGGGCAGTCTGGCTGGCGGGATGAGCTTCGAGGACGTGCAGCGAGAATACGACCTGACTATTGAGGACATCCGCGCCGCGCTGAGATTCGCCGGGAATCTGGTCGAGCAGGAGCAACATCATCCGCTGCCGACCTGAAGCTCCCGCATGCGCTTTCTGGTGAAGCCAGCCTGCCGCGCTCGGCGGTGCCGATGCTGCGGCAGCTGAGCCATGACGCGGTCGATGTGGGCGACATCGGAATGCGCAGCGCCACGGACGACGTGATTGCCGAGCACGCACGGAGCAATCGGCTCACACTGGTCACGCGGGATTCCGACTTCGGGGATACCCGCAACTACCCGCCCGCCGACTACGCCGGTATCGTCGTCCTGCGGCCTCACGACGACGCGACGGCCGCTCAGGTGGTGAAGCTCCTCGAATCCTTCGCCCGACGGCAGGACTGGCTCGACCAGTTGACCGGGCGCCTGGCGATCGTCGAGCCCTGGCGCGTTCGATTCCGTCCCGCGTGAAAGCAGTCGAAGCGGGCGCGAACGTTCTCGTCTTTAGGTCGGCCGGCAGGAACGCGGCCTCCGAAGGAAGCGGAATCGATCTCGTCACCATCGTCCTCGAGAGGACGCACCAACGAGTGTGTGGGTTGAATCGATGCGGGGGATAGTTTGCTCCGCTCAAAGAGTATCCCGTATGTGGCCGGCGTGCTCGTCGATGACACCGATGATTCGCGCCAGAAACGCCCGCTCCTCGTCGGTGAACTCAGCGCGTGATGCGATGGCCTTCGCTTCGCGTGGGACGCTCTCGACGAGCTCGCGCCGGAGTCGCGTCATGAGCGGTCCAGGCACCGCTAGCTCGGAGGCGAGCTCGTCCCATTGTTTCTTCTCGACCCAGCCGTAGCGGACCTCGGACGCGATGGACATGGCCATGTAGTCGTACGCGTTGCCATACGCCCGAACGCAGACGAGATCGTAGGCGGGTGCGAGGTCGATCCGGCCGGGGGTGACGAGAAACGAGACGTTCTTCGCATGGGCATCCGAGTTTCCGACGAGATAGTTGAAGATGACCCATCGCAGGAACTGACGGCGGCTCACGGCCGGCTGCCTCGTCTCGTCCAGCGCCTGGTAGGCCGTCTTCAGATCGATGCCGCCCTCCGATTCGTACTTTGCGCCGGGCCAGCGGTTGAGAAGCTGGCAGAGATCGATCTGATGGAGCCGTCGGACGCGGCCCTTTTCCACGACGCGGTCGTATCGCTCGATGACGAACAGGTCCTCGGGCAGATGTAGAAGGTCGGTCACCGCTGCCGGTACTCCGACCGCTCCCGCCAGTAATGAACAGAAATGCTCGTTGGCGGGACAGTGAGGGAACTCCTCGTTGGCGTTCGCCGGCTTGATGATGACCGTCGAAGGACCGCCTCGAGGGAGGAGCCAGCGCTCTCCGTCCCGATGGAGCCCGAGCTTGTGCTGCGCTCCGGCAAGACTCATTCGTGCGCGTCCGTCGCCGGCGATGAGCGGAACGTCGGGAAGCTTGAGGAGCAACGCTCTCAGGCCTTCCGGAGTCAACTCTTCGTACGCCCTGGCGTCGGGCAGGTCACTGCCCACCGGTACGAGCTGGAGCGCGCCTGCGCTCTCTTCGCCGAAACGTCGTAGCAGCGCGAAAGCATCGTTTTCGCTGACACGGGCAAAGCGTGATAAAGCTCGTCGCACGCCGCCCTCGGGCAGAAGGTTGTCGAAGAACCACTGCGTGCGCCGATCGTCGGATGTGTCGAAGAAAGGCTCGGCCGAGAGCGGGAAGTGCGGCGAGAGTGCGAAGCTGTCCTTTGAGCCGACCCATGCGGGGTCGTATTCGAACTGCCAAACGCCGTCGTCGGAGCAAAGAGTACCCACGCGTGCGCGTTCACACCAGACCGAGAGCGACTGCTTCACCGGCGTGGCCCGCGCGGTTTTCGTGAAGGTGCCCTCTTCAGCTGCTCGAGTGAGATGGGAAGGTCGAGAGCGATTCGGATGCCGAGGCCCCGGCATACGCGGAGGATTCCAGCGAGGCGGGCCGTTGGCTTGCCTCTCTCGAGGCCGTTGAGGAAGGGCGTGCTGACACCGCAAAGCGCGGCCGCATCGCCCTGAGTCAAACCACCCTGAATTCGGACCGCGCGAATGACCTGACCGAGCTGTTTCGCATCGTCAATCTGCAATCTCGTGTCCTCAACGAATGTTGTCTTTTGCGGTTGACCTCATGCCCCTTCTCTTTAGAGATAAACGTTCGTTTATTTTAACGCAAACTCCGTGAACTGTTGAACCCCCAAATAAATCATCTTTGATATTAGGTATAAATATAATTAAACCAATAGTTAACAGGGGGGGTGTGATGGTGAGGACCGGGACGAATGAAAATTCGCTCGGAGCTTCGACCTGCCCCGAGGGCCGCCTGGCTTCCGCCCGCAAGCGACCTTGGCGGAGACGACGGCTTCGGTTGCGGGAGTTTTTATCCGCAGGTAGACGGGCTCTTCCACGTTTCTCCCGTGAGCGCCGGCGACCGCGTCGTTTCCGAACATTACGTTGAGCTTCGGCATGGTGAGTCGGGTCTGGAACACCTTCAGCACCGCCCGCTCCATGTGTGTAGTTTCCCGTGCCCAGGTAGCGAGCCTTGTTGTCGAAGGCGAGCCAGTGTGATACTCAGGGTGAAAGCTGCAAGATCCGTATCGCTCCCCTCGGCACCGCCTATTAATTAAGGACAGGAGAATCCATCGTCGCCCGACGAGCGGGAAAGGGACTTCGACGGCGATAGGTGAAATAGACGAGAGAGCTTGACGCACGAGGAGTGTTGGATGGGCACGCCCGGAGGGGCGCGGTCCTAGAAGAAAGCGCCGGAAAGGGCTGGAGCCTGGCGGAGTACGAGGCTGAAGAAGGCGGTGCTGGCGCCGATGCCGAGGGCGAGGGTCACGATCGCGACCGCGGTGAAACCGGTACTCTCCGAAGTTTTCGGCTGACAAGGGAGAGCTCGGGGCGGTGATCGAGGGCCTTCGCCGCGTGTTTCTTTTCGTGAAGCCGCACCAGGCGGAAATCCCAGGCGCCTTATGAAGAGGTTCCCCCTCCGCCTCTCCGCCGAACGCACCCGCATCCTACCCGCGGAGAAGAACCTTCTCGAGCTCCTCTTTGCCTCGGATGGATTGATAACGGTAGACTCCTTTGCTTCCTCGGAAGCGCTCGTCCTCGGGCGGCCGGTGCTGGTGCTGAATCTCCCGGCAACCTCGGTCCTCTGGTCGACCGCGGCGGGAGTTCGCTTTCGGAGCCGACGGCCGCTCGACGGAGCGGATCGTGGAGTGCATTCTGAACGAAGGTAAGAGCGGCAACTCATGAGCACGATTTCGATCGCCGGCCGCGAAGTGGGCGAGAGCGCCCCTGCGTTCGTTCTCGCCGAAGTAGCCTCGGCCCATCAGGGGGAGGCCATCCAGGCGCTCGCCCTCGCGAAGCAAGCGCAGGCGGCTGGGGCCGACGGCGTCAAATTCCAGCTCTTCCGCGCGGGAGCCCTCATTGCCCCGAACGACCCGAGGTACTCGACGTTCGAGCAAATCGAGCTATCGCTTTCGGACTGGGACCAGGTCCTGACCGAGAGCCGGTCCCTCAGACTCGCCCTCTTCGCCGAGCTCTTCGACCGCGAGAGCCTGGAGCTTGCCGAGCGGCACGAGCTCGCCGCCTACAAGATCCACTCGACCGACCTCGAGAACCCGGAATTCATCCGTGCGGTCGCGGCGACGGGGAAGCCCCTTCTCCTCGCGACCGGGGGCTCGGGCCTGGGAGCGGTCGAGTCCGCGATCGAGGTCGCGCGCACCGAGGGGAACGACCGGCTCATGCTCCTCCACGGCGTCCAGAATTTCCCGACGCGTATCGAGGACTCGCACCTCCGCTTCATCGCCACCCTGAAGAGCACCTTCGGACTTCCCGTCGGCTTTCTCGATCACGTCGACGGCGGCTCCCCCATGGCGATAGCGCTCCCGGCGCTCGCCGTCGCGTTCGGGGCGGACCTCGTCGAGAAGCACATTACCCTGGACCGAACGGCAAAGGGCTTCGACTACGAGTCCGCTCTCGAGAAAAACACCTTCGCATCGATGGTGGATCTTATCCGTGAATCGGAGAAAGCGTTCGGAAACCCGAAGCTCCCTTCGGGCGCGAGCGCTTCCCGCTACCACCGCCTCATGCGACGCGCGATCTTGAGCCGCACCGAGCTCAAGAAGGGAGAGCCCCTGACGCGGGACATGCTCGCGTTTGTCCGCTGCGAGACGGGCCTTCCTCCCTACGACCTTCCGCGCCTTCTGGGTAGAAAACCCCGAAGGGACGTAGCCCCCTGGGAGCCGCTCTCGGAGGACCTCTTTGAATAGCTCGGTCCTCATTGTCGTCTCCGCAAGGATGCGGTCGTCGCGGTGCCCGGGAAAGGCGATTGCGCCTCTCGCGGGAAAGCCCCTTCTCGAGCACCTGCTCGAGCGGCTTTCGTCTCTAGGCGGTCCGTCGCGCGTGGTCCTCGCGACCTCGGTCGATCCCGCGAACGACGTTCTCGTCGATCTCGCGGAGGGGCTCGGGGTCGCCGCCTTCCGGGGGGACGAAGACGACGTTCTCAGCCGCTATCTCGAGGTCGCGCGCAGGTGGAACGTCGAGCACGTCGTCCGCGTCACTGGCGACAACCCCTTGACCGATCTTCCCCTCATCGAAAGCCTCTCCCGCCGGCAGCTCGAGCTCGACGCGGACTACACCTACGTCCCGGGGGACTCGCTTTTGATGGGCATTCTCTCCGAGGTGATCTCGAGACGGGCGCTCGAGACGAGCCACAAGGAGGGAGGGGACAAGCACCGCTCCGAGCTCGTCACCCTCTTCATCAAAGAGAACCCGGCCCGGTTCAAAATCGTGCGCGCCGAGCTTCCCCTGGAGCTCTATCGGCCGGAGTACCGGCTCACGGTGGACGAGCCGGAGGACGTGGTGCTCATGGAGCGCATCTTCGATAGGCTCTATCGACCGGGAAGAATCTTCCAGACGATCGAAGCCATCCGCCTTCTCGATTCCAAGCCCGAGCTCGCCTCGATCAACGCGCACATCCAGGCGAGCAAGGTGAATGTGAGGTCGGTCGCTCTCGACGACAGAAGTCCATGAAACCAGTAAACTTCGGAGGACGACTCATCGGCGACGGCCATCCCGCGTTCATCATCGCGGAAGCCGGCGTGAACCACAACGGGGACCTCGATCTCGGCCGCGCGCTCATTCGAGAGGCCGCCGCCGCCGGGGCCGATGCCATCAAGTTCCAGAGCTACAAGGCGGGGAAGATCTCGACGAAGACCGCGCCCCGCTACTGGGTCGAGCCCGACGATCCGAAGGGGAGCCAGTTCGACACCTTCAAAAAGCTCGACTCCTTCGGCCCCGAAGAGCACCGGGAGCTTTTCCGCAATGCGAAAGAGCGAGGGATCCTCTGCTTCTCCGCCCCCTTCGACGACGAGGCCGTCGACATGCTCGACGAGCTCGGGGCCCCGGGGTTCAAGATCGCCTCCGCCGACCTCACCGATTATCCGCTCCTCGAGAGAGCGGCATCCAAGGGCAAGCCCGTCATCCTCTCGACCGGTCTCGCCACCATCGCCGAGATCGGAGAAGCGGTCGAAGTGGTGCGCCGGACGGGGAACGACCAGCTCGTCCTCCTCCACTGCACCCTCCAATACCCCTGCGCTCCCGAGAACGCGAACTTGAGAATGATGCTCCACATGAAGGCGGCCTTCCCCGATATTCCCGTCGGGCTCTCCGACCACACGATCGGCATCGCCGTCCCTCAGGCGGCGGTGGCGCTCGGCGCGGTCGCCGTCGAGAAGCACTACACCGTGGACAAGACGCTCCCCGGAAGCCCCGACCACTACCTCTCGGTCGATCCGCGCGATCTGAAGGAGATGGTCGCGGGTATCCGCACCATCGAAAAAGCGATGGGGCTTTCCCTAAAGGGTCCGGTCGAGGCCGAATCCCAGGCCTACAAGTTCGCGCGCCGGAGCATCGTCTCGAAGAATTCGATCCCGCGGGGGACCTCGATCACTCGCGATATGCTCACGTTCAAGCGCCCCGGCACCGGAATCTATCCGAAGCACGCGGACCTCGTCGTGGGGCGCACGGCGAGAGTGGACATCCCCGAGGACACCGTTCTCGAGTGGAGCATGATCTGATGCGGATTATTTTCGTGGTCCCCGCGCGGGGCGGCGATCACGAGGTTCCCTATCTCAACATCAAGAAGCTCGGAGCGCATCCGCTCATCGGGCATACGCTTTCTGAAGCCAAGAAGAGCCGCTACCTCGATCGTCTCATCGTCTCGACCGACCACCCCAAGGTGAAGGAAGTGGCGGAAGAGTACGGGGCGGAGGTCCCTTTTCTCCGTCCCGAGGAGCTCGCGTCCGATTCCGCGGAGCTCAAGGCGATCGTCCGGCACGCGGTGTCGTTTCTCGAAGGGAGGGACGGGATACGGTTCGACGTCGTGGTGACGCTCCAGGCGACGTCGCCCTTCCGAAGCGCGCGGCTGATCGACGAGGCGATCCAGACACTGCTCGACGACGAGAAGCTCGACTCGGTCATCTCCCTGAAAGAGATTCGGTCGCTGACCTGGCGAATGAGAAGCGGGACGCTCGAGCCGGTGTTCGAAAAGGCGGGACGCCGGAGCGACCTCGAGCCCCTGTACCAGGAGGACGGAGCGATACGAGTCCAGAGGCGCGCCGTTCTCGATTCCGAGGACCGGCTCGGGAAACGCGTGGGGTACGTTCTCATGGACAAGATGTCGTCCCTCACCGTCCACGACATCTACGATTTCTGGCTGGCGGAGAGGCTCGAGAACATGCCCCGGGTGCTCTTTCGCGTCGACGGCGGGGGGGAGATGGGCATGGGGCACGTCTATCGGAGCCTGGCGGCGGCGGAAGCGCTCGTCAAGCTCAGACCCACCGCGGACATCTGTTTTCTGATGCGTGCGGACCGGCCCGAGGGAGCGCAGTACGTCTCGCGAAAGGGATATCAGGTGAGGGTTCTCTCTGGAGGCGAGGCAAGCGCGCTTCCGGCAATCCGGGACTACTCGCCGAACCTCATCGTGAACGACCTTCCGTCCGTCAACGACGCGTATCTGCGATCGCTCGCGAAGCTCGGCGCGTCCACCGTGAACTTCGTCGACTCCCTCGCGGACATCGAGAAGCCGCAAGAGGTGGCCGCGGTCATCATCGCCGCGCTCGCGGACGAACAGGTGGAGCTCGAGGACTATTACGCCGGCCCCGCCTTCGCCATTCTGCGCGAGGCGTTTCAGAGACGAAGCGCCGACGTCGCCGAGCGGGGGCACCGCGTCGTGCTCTCCTTCGGGGGGAGCGATCCCCAGAAGCTCACCCTCAAAGCGCTCTCGGCGCTCTCGCCGCTCGCGCTCTCGGTTTCCGATCTTTCGGTCACCGCGGTGCTGGGACTGGCCTTCAGTCATCGAGCGGAGCTCGACGAGCTCCTGAAGCGCCTTCCCTACCGGCCGCGGATTCTGAGCCACGTGGAGCACATGGCCGATATCCTGGTGGAAGCGGACCTCGTTCTCTGCTCCGGAGGGATGACGGTCTTCGAGATCGCCGCTCTCGGGCGACCCGGTCTGGTGCTCTGTCAGAACGCGAAAGAAGAAGCACGGATGCGGAGGTTCGCGCGCGATGGAAGCATCCAGCACCTCGGTCTCGGAACGGAAGTCGGCGAGGACGTCATCGGGGAAGGAGTTTCCCGGCTATTGGGCGACCGCGACGCCCGCCGGACGATGAGCGAGGCCGGTGCCAAGCTCGTCGACGCCTTCGGCGCCACAAGGGTAGCGAACGTCATGAAGGAAGCGGGTCAGCGGGGCCCGGCGAACGGAGGCCGTAGAGAATGAAAGTACTCATCACGGGAGGCGCGGGGTTCATTGGATCCCACATGGCGGAATCACTCCTCGAGCGCGGCGACGAGGTCTACGTGCTCGACGACCTCTCTACCGGGAGCATCGACAACATCGAGCACCTCAAGGGGGCCAAGGGGTTCCGCTACACCATCGATACAGTCATGAACGAGCCCTCGACCGCGGAGCAGGTGGACCGGGTCGACGTCGTGGTGCACCTCGCGGCGGCGGTGGGCGTGCGCCTGATCGTGGAAAGCCCGGTGCACACCATCGAGACCAACGTCCACGGAACCGAGACGGTGCTGAAGCTCGCGAACAAGAAAAAAAAGCGGGTGCTCCTGGCGTCGACCTCCGAGGTATACGGCAAGAGTATCGAGTTCCCGTTTCGAGAGGATTCGGATCTGGTCCTGGGGCCAACGACCAAGGGCCGGTGGAGCTACGCCTGCTCGAAGGCCATCGATGAGTTTCTCGCGCTCGCCTACTACAAAGAGAAGAAGCTGCCGGTAACCGTGGTGCGTTTGTTCAATACGGTCGGCCCAAGGCAGACCGGGCGGTACGGGATGGTGATCCCGAACTTCGTGCGGCAGGCTCTCGCGGGCTCGCCCATCACCGTTCACGGCGACGGGAGCCAAAGACGGTGCTTCACCGACGTCTCCGACGTGGTGCGGGCGCTCCTGGGCCTCATCGACCACGAAGGCGCCGTCGGCCAAGTCTTCAACGTCGGCTCGCAGCAAGAGATCTCGATCCTCGATCTCGCGAAGAGGATAAAGGAAAAGACGAAGAGCGCGTCCGAGATCGTCCTCATTCCCTACGAGAAAGCCTACGAAGAGGGCTTCGAGGACATGCAGAGGCGCATTCCCGACACAAGCAAGATCGAGAAGCTCGTAGGCTACAAGCCTACGGTGAGCCTCGACAAGATTCTCGAGCGCGTGATCGAGCATCTCTCGACGAGCTGATGCCTCGCTTTCGAGACTGGGGGTGGCTTCCCGCCATTCTCCTTCTGGCCGCGGCCCTGAGGCTCTACGGCATCGGGCACGGGCTTCCCTTCGTCTACAACCCCGACGAAGCCAACATCATGGCCCGGGCGCTCTCGGTGGCTCGAAGTCTCGACCCCGAGTACTACCTCTATCCGAGCTTTTTCTTCTACTTCCTGTTCGCGGTGATGGGCGGCCTCTTCGTCGCCGGGAGGATCCTCGGCCGCTACGACGATCTCTCCGCGTTCGAAGCGCGGTTCTTCGAGGACCCGACGGATTTCTACGTCGCGGGGCGGCTCGCGGTCGTCCTCCTGGCTCTCGCGACGATCGTTCTCATCGACCGGCTGGTGTCGCAACACTTCGGGAAGATCGCCGGCCGGGCGGCCGCGTTTTTCACCGCCGTCGCCTACTTCCACGCGCGCGACTCCCACTACCTGAAGCACGACGTGCCCGCGGCCTTTCTGGTCACCGCTTTTCTCTGGGCCGCGGACCGGGCGACGGCGCGACGAAATCTCTCGAGCTATCTCCTCGCGGGAACGATCCTCGGGATCGCCTTCGCCACGCACTACTATCTGATCTTCCTGGCTCCCGCTTTCGTTTTGTGTCACCTGGCACGCCGAGGCCGCGAGGACTTCTCGCGCGTCGTGGCCGCGGGCGCGGCATCCGCGGCGACGTTCTTCCTGCTTTCACCCTTCGTTGTCTTGCACTTCGAGACGACGCTCGAGCACCTGCGTGCGAACCGGCAGGTGGTCGTCGACCGAAGCTTCTCCGCCGGATCCGGGCTCTTTCCGAGCCTCGGCCTCTATCTGGAGTTCGTCCTCGAGCAGGGGCTGGGATACATCCTTTCGGCGCTCGTTCTCGCCGGGTTCTTCTTGCTTTTTCGCAGGCACCGGCGAAGCCTCGCGCTCTGGGCGGCGTTCCCGTTGATGTTCTTCGCGTTCATCTCATACACCTTCTTCGCGGGTCGGTACCTGAATCCGATCCTTCCTTGTCTCGCGGCTGCGGCGGGCGTCGCGGTGTCCACGATTGGCGTAAGGTTCGGCACGGTCGCCGCGGCGCTCGTCACCTTCGGCGCCGGAGTCCAGCCGCTCTATTACGCGGTTCAAGTGGATCGCCTCTTCGCTTCCGAGGACACACGAACCCTCGCCCGCGAATGGGCTCTTCAAAATCTCCCCCCGGGGTCGACGGTTGCGCTTCAGTCCTACTCGGTGCCCCTGCCGCAGTCGAAGGAGAGCTTCCGAGATAGTCTCGAAGCGAACGAGGCCGTCTCCGAGCTCGACCGGAGAGGCAAATACGCGCACCTCCTCCGCGTCTCTCAAGGGGAGGTGAAATCCTTCCGCCTCATCTTTCTCGGAAAGGGAGACGAGCTCAATCGGATCTACGTGAGCTACGACCGACTCCTCTCCGGTCTCGAGCCCCTGCGCGCCCTCGGGGTCACGACCGTCCTCCTCCGCCATCCGCCGATCCCGCCGCCGCCGGAGGTGACGGCGGTCTTCGAGCGGGTGAAGGCCGAGGGGCGGCTCCTTATGACGGTTTCACCATTCCGGGATGCTCCCACGACACCCTACCTCGACAACGAAGACTGGCCACCGAGCGGAGCACTCACTCACAAAGGTCCGCTCATCGAAGTATGGTCTCTCGACGTTCCCTGATCGTAGTCGCGGCAGTGGGCGCGTTCGCCTTCGCCACGACCTCGTTCGTCTATCAGAGAGGAGGAGCCGTCCTCATCGACTTCGAGCGAGGCTACGAGGGTGCCTTCGTCGACGAATTTCATCCGAGGGAAAGGGCGGAAGGGAAGTACTTCCGCTGGACGGACGACGCCTCGTACGTGGAGCTCCGGCACTTGCAGCAGAAAGGCACGATCGGAGTCGAAGCGCGCTTGAGGACTATCCGGCCGGCGGGAACGCCTCTTCCGAGCCTCGCGTTCACCGCGAACGGCGTGACGGTCCACCGCGCGGTGGCGCTCCCGGGTGTCGTGACCTACCACTTCCAGTTCCCCTCGACCTCGACACGCCTCAGGCTCGGGATCGAATCGGAGACGTTCGAGGCCGCGGGCGGCCGGAGGCTCGGGGTGCAGGTGCTCGGCATACGCCTGAAGCTCCCGGACGAGATCCCTTCCTTCGAAGAGCCCGCCCTCTGGATGTCTCTTTCCGCGATTCTCCTCCTCGCCGCGGGTCTCGGCTCCGGTCTTTCGTTTCCGATCGCGGTTCTGGCCGCGGCCGTGCTCACCGTCCCCCTGGTGTACCTCCTCGGCCTCGACGCCGTTCGTTTTTCGGCCTACCCGGCAAACGCCGCCGTAATCGCCCTGTCGACCCTCGCGGCCGCGGTGCTTCTCCGGGCGATCTTGAACCGCCTCGGATGGCTCCACCCGCGCGAGCGGGCTCTCGCGACCGCGGTCCTCGCCCTTCTCCTCCTGGTAAAGATGAGCGCGCTCTCCTATCCGTTGATGCTCAGCTCGGATGCCGATTTCCAGGCGAACCGGATGCGCGAGTTTCTACAGGGGAACTGGCATCCGACGTCGGTGACTCAGCACGAACCTCCGTTCCGCATTCCGTATCCCGTCGCCCTCTTCGCGGTAGCTTCGCCCCTCGCGAAAGCAGGCGTCGATCTCGTTCCCGCACTCGAGATCGCGACCGGACTCTTCGACGTGCTGGTCTCGGCGCTCCTCATGTTCCTTGGATGGCGATGTCTCGACGATTTCCGGGCCGGTGCCCTCGCCGCCGTCCTCTACCAGCTGGTCCCGATGAATGCCCTTTCGTTCTCGGCGGGAAACTTCACGAACCTCTTCGCGGTCGCGATGCTCGTTTGCGCTTTCACTCTCCTGTTTGCGGGCGCTCCATGGGGCACAGGGGTTTCGACGCTGCTGGCGCTCACCGCCCACTTCGGAATGCTCCTCGAGGGCGCAGTTCTCTGGCCTGTCTGGCTCGTCCTTCTGTGGTTGGCACCGAAGTCGGTGAAAGACCGGCGGACCCTCGTGACCGCCGCGGTTGTCGGCGCTTTCCTCCTTGCCGGCCTGTACTACCTCGGTTACCTCGAGCTCTTCACGAGCCAGTACGGGCGCGAGCTCGGAGGCGAGAGCTCCAGCGGAATCGTCTCTCTTTTGGGCGAGCAGATCGGCTTCGTGTTTCTCGCTACGGCCGCTCTCGGAAGCGTATCGTTTCTCCGCCAGCCTCTCGCCGTCGGATGGCTTTTGACCACGCTCTTGTTCTTGGCCGTCGACCTCCGGACGGGGCTCGAGATTCGCTACTGGCTCCAGGCGCTTCCGCTTCTGGCGCTCTTCTCGGGAGCGTATCTGTCTCGCGCTTTCAGCCGGAGCGCTTTCGGCAAAGCCGCCGCGATCGCCGCCCTCGTCTTCATGAGCTTCATCGGGATGCGCACGCTCTTCGAGTGCATGGTCTCCCGCTACCACTGAGGATGTCGTTGGGCCACTCCTGGATCGAGATCGATTCACGGCGTCTTCACGAGAACGTCCAGCTCTTCCGGAAAACCATCGGAAGCGAGACGAAGCTCATGGCCGTCGTGAAGGCGAACGCCTACGGTCACGGCGCCCGCCTCATAGCCCCGCTTCTGCGCGGTGGTGTCGACTGGTTCGGCGTCGATTCGCTCGAGGAGGCGGAAGAGCTCTCGTCTCTCGAAGTCTCGGAGCCAATCCTTATTATGGGACACACCGAGCCCGCGGATGCCGAGCGGGTCGTCTCCGGAGGGTTCCGTCAGGTCCTGTTTCGCCGCGATGTCGCGGAAGCTCTCTCGAAGGCGGCGAAGAGCTTGGCGAAGCCGGCCCGCGTTCACCTGAAGGTGGAAACGGGGCTGAACCGCCTCGGGGTCGAGCCTCGGGACGTCGCGGGCCTGGTCGAGGGTCTCGACGGTCTCGCGATCGAAGGCGCCTACACCCACTTCGCGGACGTCGAAGATCCCGGGTCCACGTTCTACCAGAGACAGATCGAAAAACTCCGAGAGGCGGTGACACCGTTCAAAGGCTCTCTCTTCATGCACGCGTTCCCGACCGCGGGGGCACTCCTCCATCCCGAGGACACACTCGCAATCGCCCGCGTCGGGATCGGGCTCTACGGCATCTGGCCGTCGCCTTCGACCCGTCGCGCGGCGGAAAGCACGGGCGCGCTCTCCCCGGTTCTTACCTGGAAGAGCCGCCTGGCCCAGGTGAAGACCGTGCCCGCGGGCGGGACCGTCGGCTACGACGTGACCTATCGCGCCAAAACCGAAAGGCGCATCGGGGTCGTGCCCGCGGGGTACGCCGACGGCTACGATCGGAGGCACACGAGCCGGGGCCGGGTGCTCGTCCGCGGCAAGAGCACTTCCGTCGTGGGCCGGGTCGCGATGAACATGTTCATGGTGGACGTGACCGGGACGAACGCGCGCGAGGGTGACGAGGTCGTTCTCATCGGCGAGCAAGGGGAGGAGCGGATCACCGCCGAAGAGATCGCGGAATCGATCGGCACCATCGCCTACGAGGTCCTCGCCCGGTTGAGCCCGCGGCTACCGCGGCGTCTCCGCGAGCCTGAGGACGAAGGGGACGTAATTTCATAAGATTCCTGATTGACAACGGCCCGCAAGACGCCATAGCATTCCCTCTGCCCCAACCGCCTGCCTGCGGGTCAGCGCCCCCGCAGGCACGGATCTTCCACTCAGGCGCGGGGCAAGTCCCCGTTATCCTCTCGAGGTTTTATGAAAGCCCGTTCCCCGTTCGCGGTTCGGCCGACACCCCTCCTGATCATCTTTATAAGTAGCGTTGGGATGGGGTCGCATGGAGCATCCGGGCGCGCCTCCGGCTGATGGCAACCGACTTCGAGGTGGCCGGCAGGTGTTGAACTTCGTGGGTCCCTCCGCAATGAAGAAACTCGTCCGTTCTGCCGCCGCGGGGCTCGTCGGGGTGGTGTGTCTCATGAGGCCGGCGTCGGCGGACGTAACCAAGACGGCGGTGAAGGACAGTTTCTTGCCGCGGGGCAACGCGAACCAGAACGAAGGAGCGAATGGGATTCTGAGCCTGCACGGGCACGACCGGGTCGTGGTGGCATTCGACCTGAGCGGCGTGAACCTGACGGGACTGACGCGCGCGCGACTCGTTCTCACGATTGTGTCACCGGCGAATGGCTGGGGTCAGGGTCGGCCGGTACGGGCGCATCGGCTGCTGTCGGATTGGACAGAGGGCAATGGCTGGAACACAGGGAACAACATCCCGGGTACGGGCCCTGGGGTGACGTGGAACTGCGCGACGGACACGGACATCCGCAACCGGGCGGCGAACTGCGCCTCGACGTGGAATGGCGGGAGGTTTGCGGCGGCAACGGCGCCTGCGGTAGTGCACACACAGGGGATGACGGGAACGGTTGCGTGGGACGTCACCGAGGACGTTCGGGCCGGGGCTTCTTTTGGGTGGGTGATCAAAAAGGAGAATGAAGACGCGAACGAGGAGGAAGACCTAGATCGGGAAGACCTGGAAGACCACGGCGAAAACGACGAAGAGGACGAGGACGACGAGAACGACGACGAGGACGAGGACGAGGACAAGGACAAGGACAAGGACAAGGACAAGGAGAGTCAGGGTCGGGGCGGGAACGTTACTTACGTCTCGAGGGAGCAGGCAGCGAATCCCAACCGGTCAGGACAGACGCCACGGCTGATTCTGGAGGGTGTGAGTACGAATCGGCCCCCCGTGGCCGCGGACGATTCGGTGGTCACGGATCAGGCCGTTTCCGTCACGGTCAACGTCCTGGCGAACGACAGCGATCCGGACAACGACTCGCTCACGGTGATGGTCGCGCAACCGCCGACGAATGGCGCGACCGTCGTCAATCCGGGCAAGACCATCGCGTATACGCCGAACGGCGGATTCATTGGCGATGATAGTTTCAGCTATAGCATTCATGATGGGCGCGGCGGCTCGTCAACCGCGACCGTTGCGGTGACGGTCCGCCCCAAGGCGGTGGACGCGGTGGACGACACCGCGATGACGATCGCCGGGGCTCCGGTGACGATCGGCGTAGTAGTGAATGACCTGGGGACGGGACTCATCGTGACTGCGGTGAGCGACCCGCTCCACGGGGCAGCAGCCGTCCATGCCGACAACAGCATTACCTACACGCCGGACGGAGGCTTCATCGGCGCGGATGGTTTCACCTACACGCTCATCGACAGCCTGGCGCGGACGGA
This sequence comes from uncultured Acidobacteriota bacterium, assembly GCA_964553925.1. Classification (GTDB taxonomy): domain Bacteria; phylum Acidobacteriota; class Vicinamibacteria; order Marinacidobacterales; family SMYC01; genus DAISKN01. The sequence continues at coordinate 100,723 of CAZKNR010000264.1, read as the reverse complement.
TACGGCCACGGTGACCGTCACGGTGAGCCCGCCGGCGCCCTCTGTGAACGTGCCGCCGAACGCTTTCGAGGACAGCGCGATCACGTTCCAGACGGTTAAGGCGCAGGTTGCAGTTCTGGCGAACGACGCCGACCCGGACGGGGACCCGCTGACGGTAACGATGGCTCAGGCTCCGGCGAACGGGGCTTCGGTGGTCAATGCAGACAACACGGTCACGTACACGCCGAACGCGTCTTTCAGCGGGACGGAGTTCTTCAGTTACACGGTCAGTGACGGCCGAGGCGGGAGCGACACGGCCGAAGTGACGGTGAGGGTGGTGGCGGACCGAGTTCCACCGACGATCGCGTCCACGGTCAACCCACCTGCCAATGCGGCTGGCTGGCACCAAGCGGACGTAACGGTGAGCTTTGCGTGCGTGGATGGGGAGAGCGGGATTGCGAGCTGCCCGGCTCCGGTTTCAGTGACGACAGAAGGAGAGGACCAGCAGGTTTCGGGGACGGCGCGGGACCGAGCGGGCAACGAGGCGACGGCTAGGGTGAGCCTCGACGTCGACAAGACGCCTCCCACGCTCTCCCTATCGGGTCCCGCGAGTGGTCGCAGGGGTCAGGGCATCACGGTCACTGCGGCGGCAACGGATGCACTCGGGCTGAATTCCGTTGAGTTTTCGGTCGACCGGTCCGCTTCGGCAACGCGGAGTCGAGCGCCTTTCGAGCACACGTTCGTGGTTCCGCTCGCGGCGCCTGTTTCGAGCTTCGTGAGTGTCGAAGCCGTCGCATCGGATCGAGCGGAGAACGTCGCTGCGGCGACGCCGCTTTCGATCGAAGTGCTGGGAGGGGGCTTCCTTTTGGGTGAGGCATTTGACGACAGCAAGGGATTGCCTCTGCCGGGCGTCAACGTGATTCACCAAGGCAAAACGGTCAAAACCGACGCCCGGGGTCGGTTCGGTCTCCCCACGGAGCAGTCGACGGCGGTGGTCCGGTTCGAGCGGGCGGGCTACACGACGGTCGAGCGTGTGGCCGGGTTGAGCACGCTCGCGGGGACGGTGGTGCTGGACGCACGGCTGACGCCGCTCGGCGCGACTCGGACCACGGTGGGCCCGAGTGGAGGCACGCTTAGCGCCGGAGCGTTCCAGCTCGTCATTCCTTCGGGCGCGCTCTCGGCGGAATTGGAGTTTCGGCTCACACCGGTGTCGGGACAAGGACTGAGGGCGGCCTTGCCCCTCGGGTGGTCGCCCGTGGGCTCGGTTGAGGTCGAGCCGGAGAGCGCAACCTTCGCGGTGCCAGCGGAGCTTCGGCTCGGCGGCGCGAGCCTGACGGGACTCAGTCTCGTGCTGGCGCGGTACGACACGGCGCTTCACGCCTGGGTGGCGGAGAGTGTCGGTTTGACGGCGCCCTCTGTGGATGCGGTGCTGAGCGTGCCCGCTTCGGGCGGCGGCGCGTACGCGGTGGTGGTAGCGGACACGGGCGCAACTTCACCGCCCGCGGCCGAGATGGGTCAGCCTCTGCCGTCGGCGGCGCCGGTAGAAGTCTCGTTCGGGCTGACGGCGACGAGCGAGGTCTCTCCTGGGGCGACGCCGGTGAGCCCGGAGGCGAAGGCGATAGGGTCGGTGGTGCTGTTCTCGCTGGTGCCGCTACCGAGTGGGAAGGTGGTTTCGGCGGGAGTGGGGGAGACATTCGACACGTTCGGAGAAGGCGAGCTGAGACCAGAGGGCTTTACCGAGGAGCTGGTGTTGTACCGCGACCCGCTCTCTGTGCCTGGAGGCCCGCGTGGAGACGACAAGCTCCAAGCGACGTTTGCAGTGAGCCCGTCGCGTGCGTTTACGGCGGAGGAGTTGCGCGAGGGACGCGTGCACGTTGCGGTCACCGACGCACCCGCGTTCGAGCGGGGCGTGCTGGTGGGGATAAAGGGCCAGCGCGTTTCGGGTGAGGGCGGCGCGGAGCTGGAGGTGCCCGGGGGCGCGCTGACGGAAACGGTCGCGGTCTTGGTTCGAGCGGTGGACGTAGCCTCACTCGACGTCACCGCGCCGGGTGTGAGCTTTCTCGGAGCGGTTGAGATGGACGTAGGCGGAGCGACGTTGTCTCTACCTGCGACCGTGTCGCTCCCGGCGCCTGCGGGTGTCAGTGGTGAGCGGCTTCTGGTGGCGCGTCTTCTGCTGGTGTCGGGCCAGCGGATGCTGAAGCTGGTGGGTCGAGCGTTGCTGCGCGATGGCCGACTGATGTTCTCAGGCGTGGATTCCGGCGGTCTCTATGCGTTCGCTCAATCGACAGAGCCGTTGACCTTCGTGCGGGGGACGGTGATCGAAGGAGGAATGCCGGCACGCCTTTCGATCGTGGAGTCTTCGACGGCGCCGTTTGCGGACGTGACGTCAGACGACGGGACCTACCGTGTGGCGGCTGCGCCTCGGCTGACGACAGTCTCGGCGCGGAGCCTCGTGAGCGGGAACGCGGGTGTGGAATCGGTGAGCCCGGCGCTCGGGATGGAAGAGGTGTCGGGTGTCGACATCGCGCTCAGGCCGACCGGGCCCATCGTCACGGCGGTGACGCCGGCGGACACGGCGCGAGCGGTTGCGCTTTCGCCTTCGATCCGCGTCACCTTCTCGGAGCCGGTCTTAGGCGCAACGCTCAGCCCGACGTCATTTTTCGTTCGCCCGTCGGGCGGTGCGGCGCTTTCGGGCCGGGTAGTGATGGGAATTTCGAACCGCTCGGCGTCGTTTTTGCCCGCGAACAGCCTGCTCTCCTCGACTTCTTACGAAATCGTACTCACCGGAGCCATCCGGGACGGGAGCGGGAACGCACTTTCGCCCTTCACGTCGTCGTTCACGACGCTCGACACGGCGGTCGTGGGATTCAATCCAGATGCGGTGCGGGTGAGCTTCCCGGACGCATCCGGCGAGGTGAGAGTCGAAGCGCCGCCCGGCTCGTTCGAGCCAGGAGCTTCGGTTTTGATCCTCAACAACACGAACGGCATCGTGACCAGCGGCGAGATCGCTCCGGATGGGAGCTTGTCGCTCTCGATCCGAGCCGCGACCACCGACGAAATTCAGATCCGGATTACGGATTCCTCGGATCGGCTGGTGGTGATCGAGAAGACGGAGTACCGGGACGGACAGGGAGCGGTAGCGATCGGGACAAGAGGCGGCAAGGTGGAAAGCGCCGACGGCCAGTTCGTCCTCGAGGTGCCGGAAGGGGCGATTGCGAGCGGGACGGCGGGGGTTTTCCGTCTGACGCCGCTGTCGCAGGCGGATATCGATCGGTTGCCGCTCCCGGAAGGAGCGGACGGCGAGCGGGGCAAAGGGGCGGCGGTCGAGATCGCGACCGGCGGTGTCACGCTTCAAAAGGAGGCGAAGCTCTCCTTCCCGATTCCTGCCGACGCCCCTTTGGATTCGGACTTTCTGGTCGTGCGAAAGGTGATTCGCGACGACTTCACCCAGTACGAGGTGGTCGATGCCGCTTCGAAAGTAAACGGCAAGGTACAGACGGCGTCCTTCCCGTTCCTGGGTGTCCTGGACGTGGGCGTGCACCTGGTGCTCTGGTACAAGGAGGTGGAGCGGCTGGGAAAACGGAGAAGCCCGATAGGGGTAATTACCGGGATTGCCCAGGAGACCGACGCGCATCCGGTCGAGCCGAAAACGGTTCCGCTTGCGGGAGTGGCGGTGTTGCCGCTGAAGGACCCGGGTCACGGGGACTTCGTGGCGAAGACCGGAGCGGACGGCCGCTTCGTTCTGTTTGACCTGAAGTTCGGGACGACGACGGTGACGGTGGGTCTTCAGGCGACGCACATCAAAGACGACGTGGTACGGCGGATCGAAGCGACGGCATTCGAAGACCCGGGTCTGGGGGACCAGTTCCCGATCCTGGGGCGGTACCAGAGGACGGGCGACGTGCTGTTCGACTTTCCTCTGACGCGGGAGACGGAGCCACCGCAAGAAGCGACGATCCGGCTGTTCAAGAGAGAGGGCGACGAGGAGGTTGCGGTCACGAACGGGTTTGCGGCGGTCGGAGAAGAGCTTTTGATCCGGGTGACGTTCGAGGTGACTCCCGGCCGGGCGAGCCTGTCGGTGAACGACGCGTCGCTGGTGCTGGAGAGCATCGGGGTGACGACGTTGGTGGCGCGTTTCACGCCGACTCAAGCTCGGGGCTACACGCTCAAGCTGGAGGCGATCGATGCGTTCTTGAACGCGTTCGGGGCGAGGAAAAGTTTCCTGGCGGTGGCGACGGGAGGAGGCAACGACCAGCCTTTATCGGGCCCGCCGTCGATCGTCACGGACTTGTCGATTCCGCTCCCGGGCGAGAAGGGTGTGCCTCTGGGGCAGGTGTTCAGCGTGCAGTTCACGGAGCCGGTGACGCGGGTGTCAAAGGCGTCGGTGAAGCTGAGGGAGTCGGGGACGACTCTCGAGACGAGCCTGGATTTGATCGGGTCGGGGCCGATGGGCCAGGGGCCGGTGACGGCTTCGAGCATCATCACGGCGCTGACGATGGTCCCGCGGCAGGGCCTGAAGTACGGAGCGAGTTACGAGCTGGCGTTCACGGACGACATCGTCGACACCGACCAGCCGCCGGAGAAGCTGAGCAGCAGCCCCGATCCGACTCTCCTGCCGTTCACGACGTTCTTGCCAGAGCGGCTCGGTGAAGTCGCGACGGAAGAGGCGCCGCTCGCCCTCGCGACGCTTGGCGACAGGGCGTTCGTGGCGCTTCCGAACAGCGGCGCGGCCGGGAGCTTTGGAACTCTGGTCGCGTACGACCTCAGCCAGCCGAGCGAGCCGAAGCGGATCGGACCGCGGGACTCGTTGTTCGTGGGGAGCATGGTGCGTCAGTTGGTGGTTGAGGACGGCCGCGACGCCGGGCCAGACCTTGCGGGCGTGGTGTCGTTCAACCCGCGTAGCGGCAATGGCGGCATCACGGTCTTCGACGTGTCGGGTGCGACGTCGCCGTATCCTTTTGTCGGACTGGTGACGACGGGCTTGCCGGGAGTGCAAGGAGCCTTTGACGCCGGTCTCGCGTTGGATCGGGGCTTCGCCTACGTCGCTTCGGGGACCACCGGCCTGCAGGTGGTGGACCTGGCGGTGGCGGAAAGCATTTTCAAGGAGCATGCGATCGACGCGTTCACCTACGACGTGGATGCAGGCCGTCAACTGTTTAGGAAGGGCCTGGGATTCGCGCGCGAGTCGATCGTGCAGGTGCTGGGGCTGACGGAGGGCGGACGGACGCTGAGCGCGGTGTCGGTCGCGGTGGAAGGTCCCGTGGCGTACGTGGGCTCGTTCCTGTCGGGAGAGCCCGGCTTGCTGACGACGGTGGAGCTGACGCCGGTGAGGCAGGCGCTCACGAACGTGAGGCTAGAGAAAGCGGGCGTGGGACTCGGCTACCCGTCGCGGATTGCGCTGATGCCGGCGGGGGCGAAAACGCTTTCGGTGGTGGTGGGCGGACAGGGAGCGGGTCCTTCGGGCGGTCGGATGGCGGTTGTGGATGTGAGCGACCGAAACGCTCCGGTGGTGCTCTCGGTTTTGGTGCTACAGGGGAGCTGGGGCCAGGCGGTGTCGGTGGACCCTCTGGACCAGACGGTGTTCGTGAGCACGTCGGCGGGGATGGAGAGCTACAGCCTGGCGGAGCTTGAGTCTCCGCGGTTTCTGGGAGTGTTGAGCGGGAGCGGTGCTGTGCCGGGCGATTCGGGCATTGCGGGAGCGCTCCTGGTGAATACCGACGGCGAGGAAGGGGTAAAGCTGACCGCGATCGACATCGTCTCCCTGATCGCGGTGGACCCGCGGGTGGTGGTGACGGACGACGTTCCGAAGGCAGCGCATGCAGGCCGGTTCTTGCTCGGCGTGATACCGAGGGATTTCGAGGTGGCGACGGCGGAGGTGGAGCTGTACTCGGGCGAGACGCTGAAGACGCGGCTTTCGGGGACGATGGTTCAGGGACTGGGCGAGGCGCCGTTCAACAAGGGTCTGGAGGTGCCTTTCCTGGATCCTCGGATGCAGGTGGTCCTGAACCGGGGTACGGAAAAGGAGCAACGCTCTCCAAGGCTCGGGGTGCCTTTTGCACCCCTCCTATTCGGAGTGAGCCCGCGGGTGAGACTGAATCTGGAAGTGGACCCGATCAATGAGACGGTGTGCCTGCGCTCGGTGGATCCGCTGTTGTACCGGCTGAGCCTTCCGGCGAAGGTGACGATCTCGCTGAAGGTGGGGGGGACCGAGACGGTGGTGTTCTCGGAGCTCGAGGCGCCGCGGAAAGACGGGCTCGCGTATGCGATCTCGGAGGTCGCCTTGTTCCCGCCGGTGAGCGGGGTTCATGAGTTCAGAATCGTGGCCGAGCTTCCCGAAGACCCGACAGTGAGAGTGGAGCGGACCGGTGAGCTCCTCGTGGAAGCGGACACGCACAACGTGCTGCCGGTGGGCCATACGTTCATCAACGGAGTGGATCTGCTGGATGGGCATCTGGTGGCGAGCTCGACGGACGTTCGGATCCCGGGGCGGAAGCTCGGGCTCGAGGTGACGCGGACCTACTCGAGCACGGGAAGCTCGGAGGAGGGACCCCTCGGAGCGGGCTGGAACCTGAACTACCTCTCGAGGCTCATCGTGACGGAGTGCTTCTACACGGTGGTGGGAGCGGAGGGGTCGGGTCATCGGTTCGTGAAGGAGGGGACGAGCTTCAAGGCGCAGAAGGGCTATCACACGTCTCTGGTCGAGAACCCGGACGGAAGCTTCGATTTCTTCACCAAGGAGCGGGTGCGGTACCACTACCTGGACCCGGAGAGGAACTTCGACGGGCGGCCGACGCTGGAGTTCATCGAGGAGCCGAACGGAAACCGCATCCGGATCCTCTATGACGCGGAGCGAAAGATCGAAGAGGTGGTGGAGGAGAGGCCGGATGGGAGCCGTGGCCGCGCGCTTCGGTTCGAGTACGTGACGGTCGTGGAAAAGCCCCGGGTCAAAACGATCACCGGACCTCTGGGACTGCGGGTGGACTACGAGTATGACGGGTTTGCGAACCTGGTGAAGGTGACGCGTGGGGAGAAAGTCGAGAGGTACGCGTACAGCGTGGATCTGGTGCGAGACCGGCACAACCTCCTTCTGTACACGGATGCGAACGGCAATACGACGGAGTATGCGTACTTTGGAGAAAACGAGGGATTCATCGATTTTGTGAAGGAGGTAGGCCAGCCCGAGAGTGTGACGACAGGGTTCGAGTACGACCTGTCGGAGGTTTCGCAGGGGCGGTTCATCACGCGAGTGACGGACGGACGGGGTCTTTTGACGACATACCGGATGAATCCGAGCGGCTCCCCTGTTTCGATCGAAGAGCCGGGCGGTGTGGTGACGCAGATGGAGTGGGCGCTCGACGACGTGGTGAAAACAAGGGAGGTGGACGCGAACGGTCGGGTGACGCGGTATGCCTACGATGGGAACGGGAACCTGACGGAAGAGGTCATCGAGACGGAGATGGGGGAGGTTTCGAGCTCGTACCAGTACGACACAGTGTTCAACCGCCTGAGGGAGAGTGTGGACGCGGGCGGAGCGGACGGTGTGCGGCGAAAGACGGTGTACGAGATCGACCCGGGGAACGGGAACGTCGTTTCCATGACGGACGCCGCGGGCAACGTGATGCGGTACGTGTATGACCCGGAGAACGGAGACCTGCTGCAAGAGGTGGACAAGCGGGGGTTCACGACGGAGTACGAGTACGACGCTTTCGGGAGCGTAGTGCGAGTGCAGGATGCTCTGGGGAACGCGGCGACGAGCGTGTACGACCTGAGGAGCCGTCTGAGGTCGACGGAGGACACGCTGGGGCACAGCTCGTCGATGGGGTACGACGAGTTGGACCGAGTCACGGAGCGGAGACGGATCGATGCTCTGGGCTCCTCGGCGGAGGAAGTGGTGCGTACGGCGTATTTTCCGAACGGGGAGATGAAGACGCAGACGAACGGCTTGGGTCTGGTGACGCGGTTGGTTCTGGACGGACTGAATCGGGTGAAAGAGAGAAAAGAGAGCGGAGGGGGACTCGCGCGCGAGCTCGTGACGGCGATGGTGTATGACGGGAACAGCAACCTGATTCGGGTGATCGATCGCCTTGGAGTGGTGACGGAGAACACGTACGACGAGCTGAATCGGCTGACGCGGGTCGCGGTAGGTGGCCCATTCGGAGAGACGAAGGTCGTCTCGGAGATGGGCTACGACGCTTTGGGGAACAAGGTATTCGAGACGGACGTTCAGGGAAACCGGACAGATTTCGTGTACGACGGGTTGTACCGGGTGAAGGAGAGGCGGCTACTAGCGACGCCGGTGTCTCACGTGGAGGCGTTCACGTACGAGAAGGTCGGGAACACTCTGACGGCGCGGGATGCGAGGGGGAAGGAGAGCCGGTTCGAGTACGACCGGCTGAACCGTCTGGTGCAAAAGACCGACCCCGAGGGGAACGTGACGAGGTACGCGTACGATGAGGAGGACAACCGTACGGAGGAGGAGGACCTGACGCGAGGGCTTCTGATGGAGGTGGAGTACGACGCGTTGGGCCGTCCCGTGAGAAAGACGGTGACCGGGGGAGGGCCGAGTAGTTTCACCTACGTGACGACGTACGGGTACGACGATTTCGCGCACAGTATGACGGTGACGGACCCGCGAGGATTCGAGACGACGACGGTTCTGGACGGGATGGATCGGGTGCACGAGGTTCGCCAGGAGACGGGTGTGGAAGAGCTGGTGGGCCGGAACTTCTATGACGCGAACGGAAACCTGGTGAGGGTGTTGGATGCGGAGGGGAGGGAGACGGAGTTCGTCTATGACGGACTGAACCGGCAGAAGGAGATGCGTGAGGAGCTGTCGCTGGTCACGGCGATGGAGTACGACGGGGAGGGGAAGAAAGTAAGGGAGGTGAACCGGCGGGGGCACGGGCGGAGTTTCGGGTACGACAACCTGGGGAGGCTCGTGGAGACGCGCATCCAGCAGCCGGTGACGGGAGGCGGGGACCTCGTGGTGGCGGGGGTTGAGTACGACGATGCGGGCCGCAAGCGAATGGAGGCGGACGCGCGGGGGAACCGTACGACGTACGAGATGGACGGGCAGGGCCGTGAGGTGAAGGTGACGGATGCGCTCGGGAAGTCCCAGACATTTGAGTACGACGGGGTGAATCTGACGGCGGAAGTGGACAGGCGGGGGAAGAGGACGGAGTTCATCTACGACGGTCTGAACCGTGTGGTTCGAGTGAAAGATGCGTTGAGTCAAGTGGAGGTGACGGAGTACCGGGATTCGGAGCGGAAGGTGCTGGAGACGGATGCGCGGGGGTTGGTGAGGGAGACGGAGACGGACGCTCTGGGTCGGCTTTTGTCGGTGACGCGGTCGGGGGTCGTTCAGGAGCGGCACGAGTACGACGGGGTGAACAACCGGGTGAAGAGCCTCGATAGTAACGGGAACGTCACGGAGTTCAGTTATGACGGAGCGAACCGGCTCATCGCGCGCACCGACGCCCTGGGCACGACGACGAGCTTTGTGTACGACCGTGCGGGGAATCTCCTGGAGGAGAAAGACGGTCGGGCGACGGGGAGTCCGTTCGACGTGAAGAACACGTATGACGAACTGAACCGGGTCATTTCCGTCGAGGATGCGGAAGGAAACGTGACGAGGTTCGAGTACGACGGGGAAGGCAACCGCACGTCGGAGGTGGAGCCTGAGGGTCAGCGCACGGAGTACGAGTACGGGGAGCTGAACGAGCTTCTGGAGGTGAGGGCGGCTGACACGGGAGTGTTCCAGTTCAGGTACGACTCCAATCGGAATCGAGTGGAGCAGAGGGACGGGGAGGGCCGGAAGGTATCGATGGAATACGACGCTCTGGACCGGATGTTCCGCATGACGCAGGACCCGGAGGGCGAGAGCCTGGTGACGCTTCACGAGTTTGACGAGAACGGGAATCAGGTTCGATTGGTGGACGCGAAGGCTCAGGAGGTGAGCTACGTCTATGACGAGCTGAACCGCGAGACGGCGAGGGTGTTTACGCTGACGGCCGAGGATTTCGCGTTGTTCACCCGGACGCACCGGATCGACTCGATATACGACGCGAACGACAACCTGATTCGCGTGGATGAGACGAGGAGCTCGGGAAGCGATCCTCCGGGGGCGTTCACGACGCTGAGGACGTACGATGCGTTGGACCGTCTGGAGAGTGAGACGGACGGCATCGGACGGACTCTGAAGTACGGCTATGACCGAGCAGGCAATCGCACATCCCTGATAGACCCCGACAACATTCCCACCACCTACCTCTACGACTCCCTGAATCGGCTGAAAAGCGTGATAACGGAGGGAGGCACGACGACGTACGAGTATTCCGACGACGGGTTGAAGCAGAGGGTGGTCAACCCGAACGGGACGAGCTCGACGTACGAATACGATGCGTTGGACCGGCTGACGAACGTCACGCACCTCATGGGCGTGAGCCCGATAGCGGCGTATTCCTACGAGTACTCGGCCAACAGCAATCGAGCGAAACAGGTGGAGAGGAACGGGGGCCGGAGGGAGGAGACGACCTACGACTATGACGGAGTGAATCGACTGAAGACGGTGAGGTATCCGGAAGGAAAGGAGGTCGGCTACGAATACGACCGTGCGGGCAACCGAACGCGGGAGGTGACGAGCGGAGGGGCTTCCTCGGAGCTGCGCTACAGCTACGACCCGATCAACCGATTGAGGGTTGTGGCCGATCCCTCGGGGGCGGAGGTGGTGGGTTTCGAATACGACGGCAACGGGAACCTGGCGGTGCAGAGAGAAGGTGGGGTTGCGCGTCGCTACCGGTACGACATCCGGGATCAGGTGGGGCAGGTTGAGGAAGGGACGGCGATCCTGGGCCGCTTCGGGTACGACGCGGAGGGCCGGAGGATTCTGAAGATCGGGGATGAAGGGATAAGGAGGTACACGTACGACGAGCTCTCGGTGGTGACGGAGTCGGACGAGACGAACCGGACGGTGAGGAAGTACGAGTACGGGCTGGACCAGTTGCTGAGCGTGAAGGACGTTTTTTCGAGGCGGAGCTTTTTCCACGTGGATGGGTTGGGCTCGACAGTGAGCCTGACGGGAGAAGACGGCCGAGTGCGGGAGTCGGTCTTTTACGACGCGTGGGGAGTGGCGAGGCTGAGGGTGGGGTCGAGCGGGAATCACTTCGGGTATACGGGTCAGGAGGAGGACCGGGAGACGGGGCTGGTTTATTTCCGCGCGAGGTTCTACGACCCGAGGTGGGGGCGGTTCCTGACGCAGGACAGCGTTCTCGGCGACATCGCGGATCTGCCGAGTCTCCATCGGTATGGGTATGCGCGGGGGAATCCTTTGGTGTTCATCGATCCGACGGGACGAGAGGCGGAGGGGACAGTCGGAGAGTGGGTGAAGTTTGCGTTGACGACGGGAGGCGAGGCGCTTGCGGGAAGGATGGAAAGAGCGGAGCAGACGTACGGGGAATCGTTCGATCGGATGAACGATACTTTCTACGCGATAGCGAGTTTGGGAGGGACGGCGGAGGTAGAGAGCGCGTATGCCGAGGGGCGATTGAGTCGAGAGAGCGGGAGCCTGGACGTCGGCCGGGAGTACGCGCGAGGGGTGACCAAGGGTTTGTTTAACCTGGCGACACTGGGCTCAGGCGAGCCGATCGTGACCGCGCTGGCGGAGGGCAAGAGCGTGCCCGAGGCGTTGGAGAAGGGTTTCAGCGGGGCGGTGCGGATGCATCTGCCGATCGACGAAGTGAACACGCTGATGGACCCGAACGCGAATGCAGTGGACAAGGTATCCGCGGTAGGGACCGGCGCGTTGAAGGTGTGGTTCGGGTGGAAGGTGGGAAAGGCGGTGGTGAAGGGAAGGGCGGCGCCGTCGGCAGGGGGAGGCGGAAGGCCGACGGCAGGAAGCGCGGCGGCGGTGATTGAGGAAGAGGGAGCGGTGTCGTCATTGGGAAAGACACCGCCTGCGGCATCGAACCCGAGGTTCAGCGTCGGCGAGCTGCGGACGAAGTATCGGCAGTTGGAGGGGATGGGTTATTCGCGGGAACAGGCGCGGAGCTTCGTTCAGACGGGGCAGGTTTGTTTCGAGGCGGGCACACCGGTGTGGACGCGGGAGGGGTTGAAGGCGATCGAGGAGCTTCAGGTAGGCGACGTTGTGCTGAGCCATAACGTTGGCGAGAACCGGGCGGAATACAAGCCAGTGGTTGCGACGTTCCAGAGGTGGGCGGAGGAACTCCTCGAGGTGGCGGTTGTCGGCGAGGAGAGGGCAATCGGCGTCACACCGGAGCATCCTTTCTTTACCAGGAGGGCTAGAGATAATCTAGCGGGAGGAGACGAAGACGGTGAAGCGAAATGGGTCGCTGCGAAGGAGCTTGGCTCAGGCGATCTCGTGCAGCGGCCCAATGGCGAGTGGGCTCAGGTTGCTCAGGTCAGGAGTCGCGGTGAAGGCGGTCGCGTTTACAACTTCACGGTCGCGGACAACCACAACTACTTCGTGGGTCAGCAGGGTGTCCTGGTCCACAACGAATGCGTTGGTGGTGGGGTTGGAGCCGTTAGGAATACGACCCCGTCCCCGGCCCTTCGCGGGAGTCCGTACCACCCCGATGCCGTTGCTGCGCGTCGTGCCGCCGCACGTGAATTCTATGAAGCGCCTGCTGGCACGGCTCCAAGCAGGGGGACACGGCCCCGACCGCCGATCCGAGAAAACGAACGTGCGAGCTTCGAAGACTTTCGAGCGCGATCCCGTGTCGGAGACCAACTCGAGGGACACGAGCTCTTGCAGCATGCCGTACTAAAGCGGGAGGGCTTAGCAACAACACGGCTTTCGACGCCTGCGTCGAGGCAGAACCCCGTAATTGCGGTTAACCGGAGGAAGCACATCGAGCTCAACCGAGCGCAATCGGGTCTTGATGTAGCCAATCAATCGGCTCTGGAAAACATCGCCGCAAATGCAAGAATTCTGCACCAGGCCGGCTATTCGAGAAGAGAGATCCAGAAGTTGACGAATAAGGCGATCGAGCACGCACGGCGTCAGGGCCTAATCAAGTAAGCATGGAAGGCAATGGCAAAGCAAGTGGAGGAAGTTCTTGGTAGGCTGTACAACCTCAAGTTCGAGCCTGGGTACTTTGAGCGGCTGGAACAGCTCATGAACGAATTACGGCAGTGCGAGGACGCTCAGTTCGCGCTGGAGCCGGTGCTTCGTTTCATTGAGGCTCATCCAGACCAGGACCTTGGTGCTCCCGGACCGCTCGTCCATTTTGTAGAGGAGTTCTACAAGGACGGATACGAGCAACTCCTTCTCGAGTCGGTTGCCCGTAGGACAACCTCTCTCAACGTCTGGATGCTGAACCGCTTAGTAAACGGATCGGAGGGTGCGGAGAAGCAGAGGTACCTGCTCGCAATGCGTGCTCTTGCGGCAGACGAGCGTGCTGCCCCAGACGTCCGGGCCCTTGCCCAGGAGTTCCTGTCCGATGCGGGAGGGTAATGTCACCGTCGGTGGTCCCGGGTAGCACGGATGAAATTGAAGTGGGCCAGTGCTACGAACGACGTCGGCATCAGGAGTTCTTGAAGTTTATCCATGTTGAAGCGCGTAAGCGACTAGCTTTGCGTCGACCGTTGCTTCACGGTCCCACGCGAGGCAGGACCCCAGTCGCCACACAACAACGCTTCACAGCAAACACGGGTATACTTCGATCGCATCAGCCGCCCGCTGCTTTAGCTTTTCGTTAGACCAGAGCAGTCCTCCACGGGATACCTGACGCTATGATCGTATGGACCGAGCGGAATGCGTTTCGATTTCACTTTGTAGCTCTGACGCTCACTCTGTCCACGGTTTCTACGCAGGCGTCGAGTTGGCAGTCCAACGGTCCAGTCGACCGTGACTTCATTCAGGAAACTGTACGCTCACTCGCGGCAGTCGTTGAGAAGGAGTACTTTGATCCTGATGTGGCGGCGCGAGTCGACGAAGCACTTCGCGCGCGGCTTAATGAGGGCCGCTATCTCCAGGCGAGCACTCTGGAATCGCTCGCAGCCATATTGACCGACGACTTGTATGAACTGACCAGCGACAAACACATCGCGGTCTCAATCGCTCAATCGACTGACCCCGCGTCTCCGACCGCCGAGACCAGCAACGACCCTCGACAGGTGCGCGGCCGCCGCTCCAACTTCGGCGTAGAACACATGCAGATCCTTAGCGGGAACGTCGGTTATCTCAATGTCACCTATTTCTTTCGCCAGGATGAGGCACGAGACGCGATCACGGCGGCAATGCAAAGCTTGCGACACGCTGATGCGTTGATCGTGGATATGCGCGACAACGCAGGAGGCTCCCCCGGTACCGTGGCCCTAGTCGCCAGCTACTTTTTTGATGCCTCCGGACTTCCACTTTTCGAGATCGTTCCGCGCTACGACCCCAAGGACGGTCTCTATTCGACGGCAGACCCAGCGGTTCCCAATCGCGACGGCGTGCGTCCTCTTTACATACTCACATCCGCACGAACGTTCTCAGCTGGCGAAGGGCTCGCCTTTCTCGTCCAGGAACGGCAACGCGGCGAGATCGTGGGAGAGAAGACGGCCGGTGCCGCAAACCCCGGCCGAGAATACCCGCTGAATCCGCGTCTTGAGGTGATTGTGCCCAACGGACAGGTTCGAATGGCGATCACTGGCCGAAACTGGGAGGGCGTAGGAGTTACTCCTGACATCGCGGTGCCCGCTACAGACGCACTCCGCGTCGCCCATATTCGTGCCCTTCGTTCATTGCTCCGCGCCGCACCGAACGGCTCCTGGGCCGATTCCCTTCGTAAAGAACTCGAGAAGCTTGAGGCGGAGAACAGAGAGCAGTGAACGTCCGCAGGACACGAGCCGCTCTGGTCTAACAACCGCCGAAGCAGACGCTCGGCGCGACCGTGAGGCAGTCACGCCGTTCAAAGGCTCTCTCTTCATGCACGCGTTCCCGACCGCGGGGGCACTCCTCCATCCCGAGGACACACTCGCAATCGCCCGCGTCGGAATCGGGCTCTACGGCATCTGGCCGTCGCCTTCGACCCGTCGCGCGGCGGAAAGCATGGGCGCGCTCGTCCCGGTTCTTACCTGGAAGAGCCGCCTGGCCCAGGTGAAGACCGTGCCCGCGGGCGGGACCGTCGGCTACGACGTGACCTATCGCGCCAAAACCGAAAGGCGAATCGCGGTCGTGCCCGCGGGCTACGCCGACGGCTACGATCGGAGGCTCTCGAGCCGGGGCCGGGTGCTCGTCGGCGGCAAGAGCGCTTCCGTCGTGCGCCGGGTCGCGATGAACATGTTCATGGTGGACGTTACCGGGACGAACGCGCGCGAGGGAGACGAGGTCGTTCTCATCGGCGAGCAAGGGGAGGAGCGGATCACCGCCGAAGAGGTCGCGGAATCGATCGGCACCATCGCCTACGAGGTCCTCGCCCGGTTGAGCCCGAGGCTACCGCGGCGTCTCCGCGAGCCTGAGGACGAAGGGGACGTCGGCGGGGGCCCAGTCGAGAGAAGGTAGGTCCGCGAGAGAGACCCAGCGGATTTCATCGCAATCGATGGGCCGGGGCTCCCCCTCGAGGAGCTCGCATCGGTAGAAGAGAAGAAGGACGCTCTTTTCGGGATACCGGTGGAAGACGACTTCGAGGATTTCTCGAGGGCGGACTCGGACGCCGATCTCCTCGGCGAGCTCCCGCACCAGACAATCTTTCGGCGACTCGTCGGGCTCGAGCTTTCCCCCCGGGAACTCCCAGTGACCTTCGAGGTGCGAGCCTCTCTTCCTTCTCGCCGCCAGAATCTTGCCCTCGCGCTCGAGGACACCGGCGGCGACGAGAACGCTGTGCCTCACGGTCGGATTGGCTACAATGCCTCGAGGTTTCATTGTTCCAGCGTCAGACCCAGGGCTCGTTACTCTGTCCCTCTTGCGGCACTCTGGTCGGCGTCAACGATGCGCAGTGCCTCCAGTGCGGCCGCCGCAATCCGGGGATGTTCGGATTCGCAGCCGCGATCCGCGCTCTCGGCCGCGATTTCGGATTTGTAAAGCTCGTCATCGGAGGCTCGATCGGTCTCTATATCGCCACCCTCCTCTTCGACCTCGAGGGCATTCGGAACAGCGGATTGCTGAGCTTCATGAGTCCGAGCGTAGACGCCATTCTCATCTTCGGAGCGAGCGGTCAAATCCCCGTCTTCCAGCTAGAGCGGTGGTGGACTCTGCTGAGCGCGGGTTGGCTCCACGGCGGCCTGCTCCATCTGCTGTTCAATATGAACGCGGCACGATTCTTCGCTCCCGCCACGGCGGAGTTGTATGGCGCCGGCCGGATGATCATCATCTACACCGTCTCATCGATAACGGGCTTTCTCTTCAGCAGTGTCGTCTATCATGTGAGTCTCTGGAACCCTCTAGCGGGACTCCTTTCGATTCTCGGTCTCAACGGCGCTCACCTCACGCTCGGCGCGTCCGCGCCCATCTCCGGCCTGCTTGGTGCGCTTCTCTACTACGGCCATCGAACGGGCAGCCGCGCCATACGCGAGCAGATCCTGGGGTATGCGCTGGGATTTGTCGTCATGGGTCTTCTGATGCGCGGAATCGTCGACAACCAGGCTCACCTGGGCGGATTCGTGGGAGGTTACCTGACGGCGCGGTATCTGGATCCGTTGACACCCGAGCGAGGGGACCACCTTCTCGTC
This sequence comes from uncultured Acidobacteriota bacterium, assembly GCA_964553925.1. Lineage (GTDB taxonomy): Bacteria > Acidobacteriota > Vicinamibacteria > Marinacidobacterales > SMYC01 > DAISKN01. The sequence goes on along the minus strand of CAZKNR010000264.1, from coordinate 84,073 downwards.
GCCGTGATCTGCATCGCCCTGACCGCGCTCTCCGTCATCGTTTCGATCGTTACCGCACTGCCGCACTACGGGACCTAACCCCAGCTCTTCTTTCCCTTGTGGGCGCCATTCCCCGTGAGGCCGAGGTCGACGATCGCCGCAATGACCACCACCACGAGGTAGACACCGGTCACCGTCTCGTTGGTGTTCACCGCGAAGGCATAGGCGAGTGTGGTGAAGGGCATGAAGAGAAAGCCGAGGAAGGGCCAGAAGTTCGTCTCGTACGCGCGGCCGAGGTAGTTGCTGAAGAGGAAGACGACGAAAAGAGCGATCCGCGGGAAGAGGAGCCCGAGGCAGCCGACGAGACAGCCCATGACGAGGGAGAGTAGTTCATCGGGAATCCTGGTTCAAGCACGGTTGTCGCACTAGTGCGTTTGAGGGAGAATTGGAGCGCCATGAACGGAAAACCTTTGACCCGCTCGAGCAGCGACAAGATGCTTTTCGGAGTTTGTGGAGGCATCGCTCGCTGGCTGGGGTGGGATTCGACCCTGTTCCGGGTGGTGTACGTTCTGGTCTCGGTCTGCTCCGCCGCCTTTCCGGGATTCCTGGTTTACGTCATTCTCGCGATCCTGATGCCCGTCTCGGATTGAGCGCAGTAGGCGGGAGGGCTCCGCTCGTTCCGCGCCCGTGCTACGATCCGTCTTCTTTCGAGCCATGTCGACAAGCGCCACGGCTGAAAGCCGCACCCAGAAGACGATCGAAATCTTCCGTCGGACCGAGGCGGATCGGGAAGCCCTCGAATCGATGTACGCCGAAGTCTTCGGTCCCGAGGCCGCCGCGAAAAACCGGGCGCGTTTCCGGTGGCAGTACGAGGAGAACCCTCATTGCCTGCCCGAGGGCCCGGAGATCTGGGTGGCGAGAGAGGATGGCGCCGTCCTGGGGCAATACGCGACCATGCCGATCCGCCTCCTGGTGAAGGGGCGGACGGTTCGGGGGTCCTGGGGCATGGACGTCATGGTCCGCCCCAACCTGCAGCGCAAGGGGATTGGCTCGCGCCTCTTTCTCTACTGGAACCAGCAGGTGGAGGCGTCCCTCGGACTCGGACTCTCGCTCGAATCGTACACCCTCTTCCGGAAGCTCCAGTGGGAGGACGTCGGCCCCGTCCCCTGCTACTCGAAGGTGCTCGACCCGAAAGCGCTCCTTTCGCGCCGGCTTCCGCGTGGTCTCGCGGCGCTCGCGGCGCCGGTCGTTACGGCCGCGCTCTGGGCCGCCTTTCCCACCCGTCGCACGCGAGGGAGCACCGTCCGCGTCGCTCCCCTCGAAGGAGAGTTCGGAGCCGAGTACGACGTTCTCTGGGAGAAGGCTTCCCCGAAATTCGATTTCGTCGCGGAGAGGAAAAGCGTCTATCTCGAGTGGAAGTACCGGAAACCGCCCCACGTCCGTTACGACGTTTTCGAAGCGCGGCGTGCGCCCGAGAATGAGCTCACCGGTTATGTCGTCCTCCGTACCGCCCAAAGGAACGGCGTACGCCTCGCGCTTCTCGTGGATCTCTTCGCCGACCCCGACGACCGGGAGACCCTGGGAGCGCTTCTCGACCGGGCCATCCACTATGCCCGCGAGGCTTCCGCGGCGAGGCTGCAGTCGTTCACGCTCGATCGGCGCATCGCCGGAAGACTCCTGGCGAAAGGGTTTCTCCTCACCCATAGCTCGATGCAGTTCTGCGTCCGGATCCAGGGCGACGCCGGCCACGGGTTCTCCCGCGACACCTCCCGGTGGCACGTGACCTTCGGCGACTCCGACCAGGACCGCGAGCTTTGACGATGACCAGAATCCTTCTCGGAGTGGATACCGAGGCCGACGATCAGTGGACCGCCGCCGCGAGGAAACGGCTCACGGTCGATAACGTCCACGAGCTTCCACGACTTCAGGCGCTCTGCGATCGCTACAGCGTGCGGCCGACCTATCTCGTCACCTACGAGATGGCCGTAGACGATCGCGCGAAGAAAGTCCTGCGCGAGCTCGCATCGACCGGTCGAGCGGAGATCGCGACCCATCACCATCCGTGGTCGACCCCGCCCGAGGTCGCAGAGCACCTCTATCCGTTGAACCTCACGCCCGCGCACTTCCGCGAGCAGCTCCTCCGTTTGACGGAGGCCGTATCCGGAATCACAGGCAGTCCCCCGGTCTCCTACCGCGCCGGCCGCAACGGGTTCTCCGGCTGGCAGGTACCGATCCTCGAGGACCTCGGGTATCTCGTCGACTCGAGCGTCGACCCGTTCTTCAACGAAAAGAGAAAAGGCGGACCCTCTTTCGCCGGGGCGCCTCTCGCTCCCTACTTCGTGAGTCCCGAGGATCCGCGAAAAGCGGGGTCGAGCGGTCTACTCGAGATTCCGGTCACGAGCGCTCTCGACCGGAAATGGCCGCTCTGGCTCCAGACGGCTTACGCCGACGTCTCCTCCGCGTACCACTTCCGGCGCGCCCTCCGCCTCCTAGGCGTCGCCCGGCCTATCTGGCTCCGCCCGTCGTACTCGAAGGCCTCCGACATGCGGCTCCTCGCGCAGCGCATCCTTTCGGACGGCCGCGCTCCCGCGAACATCATCTTCCATTCGAGCGAGCTCCTCCCCGGCGCGAGCCCTTACAACCGAACGAAGGACGACGTCGAGCGCTTCTACCGAGACCTGGAGTCGCTCCTCGCTTATCTTACCGAGAACGGTGCTTCGGGCTCGACGTTCCGGGAGTTTCGGGAGAACTGGAACTGATCGTCTGCATGGTGACGCCGCACCTCCCGCCGGACCAGGCGGCGAACGCGCTCCTGCCTCAACTTCTGCGCGACGGGCTCTCCCGCGAAGGGCACGAGGTGCGTCTCATGTCCTTCGAGCCCCGCGAGGGACGAACGCGACAGCCCGATGTGCGCTATATCTCGCGACCACGAAACGGACTCGCCCGGACGCTCCGGCTCTCTTCGATCGAGACCGGGCTTTCCGTCTGGCGCGAGTCGCGGGCGTTCTTCGAGGGCGCCGGGGTCGTGCACGTTCACAGCAACACGTTCATGAACCAGGCGGCGGCCTTTCTGGCGAACCGGCGCGGGCTCCCCTTCGTCCTCACGCACTACGGAACCGAGATCTGGCATTACCAGAAACGCGCACTCGATCCGTTCCTGTGGATGAACCAGAGCGCCTCGACCGTGACCTACTACAGCCGGCTCCTTCTGGAGCGCTCCCTCGAGCTCGGCGTCGTGCCGAGAAGGCCCGTAGTGGTGTATCCCCCGGTCGACGAGCGCTTTAAGGCGCCCACTCCCGGCGAGAAGAGAGAAGCCCGGCGAGCTCTGGGCATCGAGGACGGCCCGATTCTCCTCAACGTGAAACGACTTCACCCTCTCGCCGGCCAGATGTTTCTGGTCGAGGCGATGCCCGAGATCCTGCGCCTCTACCCGAAGGTGAGGCTTTTCATCGCGGGCGAGGGCGAGGCGCGGAAGGATCTGGAGGATCGCATCCTTAGCCTCGGCCTCGTGAGCGCGGTCACGCTCCTCGGTCTGGTCGATAACCGGGAGCTCCCCCGCTACTACCACGCGGCCGACCTCTTCGTCCTTCCCTCGAGGCTCGAGGCGTTTCCCACCGTCGCCGCCGAGGCGCTCGCTTCCGGCCTTCGCGTGGTCTCCGCCGATCATCCCGGGGGGATCGAGCTTCAGAGTCTTTTTCCCGAGGACGTGGATCTCGTGCCGAGAGAGCAAATCGAGCCCCTCGCGCGGGCCGTTATCGCCGCGCTATCACGAGTAAGCCCGTCAAGCTCGTCCTCGGCGAAGACCCGGGAGCGGATCGAGCGCGAGCTTCGTCCGAAGGCCGCGGTCGCGACCTACCTCGAGATCTATCGGAGCGCGATTCACAGAGACGCCGTTGCGGGACATTGACGAAGAGGCCATCAAAAGCCACGCGGACATCCGCTTCCGCTCGGAGTATCACTACGCTCTTTTCGAGTACTACCGGAGCGCCAAGATCTTGAAGCGCCTCGAGTGGGAGCAGGTGCCCGTTCGGGGCAAAGTTCTCGACGCGGGCTGCGGGTCGGGTGGAATCGCCGTTTCCTTCGCCGAGGAGTGCGCGCTCGCCGTCGGTCTCGACATCAAGAACAAGTTCGGGGATGCGGGAAGGAAGCTCGCCTCCGAGCGGGGAATTCGAAACGCGGTCTTCGTCCAGGGGGATGGAACGGCGCTTCCCTTCGCGAGCGAGAGCTTCGACCTCGTTTTGTCGCACTCGGTTCTGGAGCACGTCGACTCCGCCGAGCACTACCTCGAGGAGTGCCACCGCGTCCTTCGGAGCGGCGGCATCTTGTTTTTGCAGACCCCCCCTTACTTGAGCTTCGCCGGCTCTCACCTATCGAGGCTTCGAGTGCCCATTCCCATCCACCTCCTCCTTCCCCGGAGTTGGGCGTTCCGGCTCAATTTCGCAATCGCGCGGAAGCGGCCCCAGTGGCTCAAAGAGCCTCGGGAGTCGAACACCTTCAAGCTCAAGGCGGAGCGCGGAGAGATCAAAGAGGACGACCTCATCCAGAAGGTGACCGTGGCTCGCGTCCATCGCTGGCTCGAGCGGGCCGGCTTCGAGCTCCTCCGTGAAGATCGGCACGTCAGCGGGTTCTTCACCCGGAACCTTCCCTCGGCGGCGCGCCGGTTCCTCGAGCAGAACTCCTTCACTCAGAACGTCGTCATCAGCAACCTCGAGCTTCTCTTGAGAAAGTCGAAGCCCTGACACAAGTGTCGTTCTTCCGCGAAAGAACCGAGATCGCGCTCGCGGGGCTGCTCCTCGCTTCTCTTCCTCTCGTCACCCCGCGCATCGCGGAGTCCGATGCCGTCGAGTACTTCTCCTACCTGCCTTCGCTCGTCCTCGACCACGATCTCGACTTCGAGGACGAGTACACCGTCTTCTATGAGGAAGACCCGGAGGGCCGAAAGGGATTCAAAGAAACGTTTCTCGACCTCTCGACGGCGACCGGTTTGAAGCTCAACTTCGGTCCCATCGGAACGGCGCTCCTCTGGTCTCCGTTCTACCTCGCGACGCATCTCGTCGTCGGATCGGAGGATGGGATGTCGCAGCCGTATCGCACGGCGGTCTCGATCGCCTCCGCCCTCTACGCCGCCGTCGGGCTCTTCCTTTGCTACCGACTCGCTCGGAGAACCGCGCCACCCTTCGCGTCTTTCGCCGCCGTCGTCGCCTTGTGGTGGGCGACGTCCGTCGCGTACAACATGTACGTCGCGCCGGGGATGAGCCACGCCGCGTCACTCTTCGCCGTCGCCGTGTTCTTCTCGACCTGGCCCTGGGCCCTCGCGGGCGGAGCGGGGCGTTGGGCGGTCTGGGGAGCGTCGGCGGGGCTCATGGCTCTCGTTCGCGAGCAAGATCTGTTCTTCGCCGCCGCCGCCCTGGTCGCCGCTTTCGGCCTGACCGATCGACTGAAGCGGCTCGTTGCCTTAGGGGCTTTCGGCGCCGCGGCGTTCGTCGTCTTTCTCCCGCAGCTCGCGGTGTATCACGTACTGTACGGCAGGCCCTGGCCCGCTCCCCAAGTCCAGAACAAGATGATTTGGTACTCGCCGCATTCCTTCGGGGTCCTGTTCTCGAGCGAGCACGGGCTCTTTTTCTGGAGCCCGATCCTCCTTCTATTCTTCGCAGGAGGTCTCGCGATGGTGAAGAAGAAGTGGCCGGCGGGCCTCGTGCTTCTGGCGGCCTTTCTGGCGCAGGTCTATATTTCCGGAGCCGTCGATTCCTGGACGCAGGCGGGGGCCTTCGGGTCCCGGCGCTTCGTCGGCGCGACTCCGATCTTCGCGATCTGGGGCGCATCTCTGTTCGCCGCCCTCGAGCCCCGCATTCGCAAATTCGGAGTCGCCGCGCTCGCGTCGTTCTTCATCCTGTGGAACGTTTCCCTGATGATTCAGTTCGGGCTCGGTCTGATGAATCGACAGCGGCTCGTCTGGAACGAGATCGTCCACAATCACCTTCACGAGGTGCCGCCGAGGCTCTTCTCCGTCATGGGGAGTTACCTCTGGGCACGCGACGACCTCGAGAGGAACGAGTGATCTCCGAGTACCTCCGCACGATCGCTCGCTGTCCCGCCTGTCTTGCGAACGGCAACGGCGCCTCGTCGAGCCTCGAGTCGGAGAGCGAGGGTCTTCGGTGCTCGCACTGCGGGCGGGAGTTTCCCGCGCTCGACGATCGAGGCTACCTGGATCTACGGCCGCCCGCGGACACCTTCTCCGATCTCACGGAATACGCGGAAGAGGAGTTCCATCATCGCCCGGGCCCCCTCCGGCCACTCTTCCTCTCCGCCCGAGTGAAGATGGACGTTATGACGAGGATGCTGAGGCCCGGCCAGGGAGATCGCGTCCTCGACATCGGCTGCGGCAACGGTCGCTTCGTCTTCTTCAAGAGACCAAGTTGCGGGGAGCTGGTGGGGATCGACGCCGGATCTCATTTCGCCCCCGAGCCTCTCCGGAGCGTCGACCTCGCCCGCGGCGACGTGCGTCTCCTTCCTTTCGCGGAGGCGTCTTTCGACAAGGCCTACTCTCTCGACGTCCTCGAGCACCTCACCGAGGAGGGGGTGGTGCGGATGCTGTCCGAGGCGCGGCGGGTCCTTCGCCCGGGAGGGAAGTTCTTCGTCTACTCCCACGTGATGATGAGCTCGAAGCTCGCCGTCTTCCAGCGCGGCGTCAACCGTCTCGTTCGCTACCTCGACACCAAGGGGCTCGTCGACAACGCCCCCGAGCGGGAGCGGAAGTCCGACCACCGGAACGCCCTCGGAAGCTACGCCCAGCTCGACGGGCTCCTGACGCGGACCGGGTTCGAGATCGAGATGATCCGGTACTACAACGTGTTCTTCAAGTCGGTCATCGAGGACCTGTTGCTCCCGCTCGTGGAGCACAACGTCTATTCGAAGCGGAAAGAAGACGCGGGAACTGAAGCACCCGGTCACGGCCAATCGCACGGCTCGGCGAAGCCCGACGTCGGCCGCTGGGCTCATATTCCGCTGGGCCTCGCTTCCGAGCTCATGAAGCTCGACGTGGTGCTCTTCGGTCGCGTGCGGACGGGGCCGTTCTTCCTCCTTCTCCGCGCCGTCTGAAACCGGTGAAGCTCCTCTACGTCGCCTCCGATCAGAGGGTGCCGGGAAAGACAGGAGGCTCGGTTCACGTGGAGGAAGTGGCTCGCGGGCTCGCCGCGCGCGGGCACGAAGTCCACGTCCTCGCTCTTCCGGGGCAAGGGCGCACGAATGGCGCCGTCCCGCCCTACGAGTTACATCCGAGCCGCCTTCCTTTCGAGCATCGGTTCTTTCGGTGGACCGCGAGGCGCCGGGTGGAAGAGCTCCTCGAGCGACTCGGCATCGAGGCGGTGATGGAGCGCTACTATAATTTCGGCGGCGAAGGGGTCCGGGCCGCCCACGCGCGGGGCATCCCGTCGCTTCTCGAAGTGAACTCGCCCATCAAGGACCATCCAGGGTCATTGAAGAGCGCACTCGATCGTGCCCTCCTCTTCCGGCCTCTTTCGCGCATCCGCGAAGAGCTGGTCGAGAAAGCGAGCGCCCTGGTGACGCCGCTTCCCGCAATCGTTCCCGAAGATGTTCCCGGGGAAAAAGTCCACCGCGTTCACTGGGGGGCGAACGTGGAGCGCTTCCGTCCCGACGTCGCGAAGAGGCGCCTTCCGATCCCCGACAAGGCGAAAGTCGTCGTCTTCTCGGGAAGCTTCCGTCCCTGGCACGGGGCCGATCTCCTGGTGCGCGCCGCGGCGAAAGTGCTTTCACGGGAACCCGAGGCCTTCTTTCTCTTCGTCGGGGCCGGACCCACGTGGGAAGAGACGCGGCTGCTCGCACGGAAGCTCGGGATCGAGAACGCGGTCCTTTTTACTGGCGCGGTCGCCTACGACGAAATGCCGTCCTATCTCCGAGCCGCCAAGGTCGGCGTCGCGCCCTATCAGCCGTCGCGCCTCGGGCAGATGAAGCTCGGCTTCTACTGGTCGCCGTTGAAGATCTTCGAGTACATGGCGACGTCGCTTCCGGTCGTTTCCCTCGACGTTCCTCCCCTCGCCGAGGTCGTCCGCCAGGAACAGGAAGGCCTCCTGGTCGCGGAAGGGGACGAAGAGGCGCTCGCCGTCGCGATCGCGAGGCTCCTCGCGGATCCGGTCCGAGCGCGGTCTATGGGGGATGCGGGGCGCGAGCGCGTCGTCGCCCATTTCAGCTGGCAGCGTCATTGCGAGCAGCTCGAGAGGATCCTCACGAGCCTGGTCCCGAAGCGATGAACGTCCTCTTGACCACCGATTCGTTTCCGCCGGGAGGCGGAGGGAGCGGGCGCTCGACTTCGACTCTCGCGAAAGCTCTGAAGCGACGGGGTCATAGAGTACGGGTGGTGGTCGCGAGGCGAGAGGCTTCGGGACAAAAGGAGTGGGAGGGAGTCGAGGTCGCCGAGGTCGCAATTCCGGCTTCGAAGCTCGGCAACGCGCGAGAACGGGAGCGCGCCTTCGCAAGAGGCATGGTTCTGGCCGCGGGCGAGGAGGCCTGGGACCTGGCGCACGCCCAGCACTGGCTTTCCGCCGGCGCCACGAGACGCGCGCTTCCGCGCCTTCCCAACGTCGTCACCGTCCGCGATTACTGGCCGGTCTGCATCTGGTCGACGATGCTCTCGGGATCCGAGCCTTGTCCAGGTTGCAGTTACACGCGGCGGGTTACCTGTATCGGGAGACATCGGCCCGTACTCCGTCCCATTGCTCCGGTTCTTCCTCCCTTCGTTGGCTGGGAGCTCGAGAGCCGCAGGCGAGTGCTCGAGAGAGCGAGCGCCGTAACGGCGGTGAGTCGCTACGTCGCGGGGACACTCCCCGTCGAACGGGTGAGCGTGATCCCCAATTTCGTCGAGTCCCAGCCGGACGAACCCGCACGGCCGACCGCTGTCCCAGAACGTTACCTCCTTTTCGTCGGAAAGCTCGAGCCGGGAAAAGCGCCGGACCTTCTCTTCCCGATTCTGGACGCGGCGCGGACGGAGATTCCGCTCCTCGTCGCGGGATCCGGAAGCCTCGAAGCCGATCTCCGCGCCAAGGGAGGCAACGTTCGTTATCTCGGCTGGGTTGACGAAGAGCGAATACTCGCGCTCATCAAGCACGCGGACTGCCTTCTCTTCCCCTCGCGTTGGCAGGAGCCGCTCTCGCGGGTCCTCCTCGATGCGGTAGCACTCGGAGCGGTCATCGTAGCTGAGCCGACCGGCGGGACCGACGAGATCGTAGTCGACGGCGAGAGCGGACTCCTGGGGCGAGGCGTCGAGGATCTCGGCCGGGCCCTTCGACGGGTTCTCGGAGACCCGCACCTCGCCAAGCGTCTTCGCGAAGGGGCGCGGCGGCGGGCGGAAGCGGTTTTCGCCGAGGAGGTCGTCCTCCCCCGCGTCGAGGCCCTTTACCGTAGCGTCGCCGAGACATGCCAGACGTGAAAGTCGCGCTTCTCTCGCGGGCGATCTTTCCCCTCCACGGCTATGGCGGCCTCGAGCGCCACGTGGCGGCTCTCGAGAAGTATCTGCGTCTCGAAGGTTGCGACGTAACCCTGTACACAGCTCCCCCGGCTTCGGGTGCGGGCACCGGGCGCGAGGGCACCGTCTTCGTACCGTACCGGATGATTCCCTGGCCGCGGCGAAGGGGATTCGCGATCCTCGACCGCGATACCAACTACCTCGCCTGGAGCCTTCGCGCGGCGCGACGGCTCCTGTCGGACGACCGCGCGGACGTGGTCCAGGCCGACGGCGGCGCCGCGTTCGGCTACGCGCTTCTGGCGGGAGCGAAATCCGCGCCCCTGATCCTGCACCCGCACGGAATGGAGGAGTTCCACGCACCGAAGTTGAAGCGTGCGCTGTACCTCCCCCTCCGATCCGCCACGCGCTTCGCCGCCCGCCGGGCCGCGCGCGTCCTCGCCCCCGATAGGTCGATGAAGAGCGACATTCTCTCGAACCTCGGGATCGACGAGCGGAAGGTCGCGCTCGTTCCCAACGCCATCGACCTCTCGGAGATCGATCGCGAGATCCCTCCCGTGAAGCTCGGCATCCCGCTCGCGGCTCGAGTGCTTCTTTCGGTGGGAAGGCTCGAGTCGAACAAGGGATTCTCGTTTCTGGTGCGAGCTCTCTCTCGGATTCCGAAGGACTTCCTCTGGGTCCTGGTGGGCGAGGGCCCGGAACGAGGGAGCCTCGAAGAGGAGATCGAGCGGGAGGGGCTGTCTCCTCACGCGCGCCTCTTGGGCCGCGTGACCGACGACGAGCTTCACGCGCTCTACGAGCGGTGCGACCTCTTCGTCCACCCGACGCTCTACGAAGGAAGCTCCATGGTCACCCTCGAAGCCATGGCCCATCGAAAGGCCGTCGTCGCCACCCGCGTCGGCGGCATTCCCGACAAGATCGACAACGGTGAGAACGGCTTCCTGGTTCCCCCCGGAGACGTGGGTGCCATGGCGCACGCCATCGTCGAAGCGCTGAGCGGAGCCGATCGGGTGTCCTGGGGCGCGAAAAGCCGCGCGCTGGTGGAGACGCGCTTCTCCTGGTCCCTTCGGGTGAAAGAGCTCGCGCGCCTCTACGAGGAAGTGCTTCGACCGCAGGGTTGAAGTAAGCTTGCTCCATGCCAACACGTAGCCTGATCTCGACACTAGCCCTCCTGGTCGTCGCCACCGCGGGCGTTGGCGCGGCGCAGAAGGAAACGAATGCGAGGTCCCTCTATCAACGACTCGGCGGCTATGACGCGATTGCATCCATCCTCTCCGATCTCGAGCGCCGGTTTGCCGAGGACCCGGAGCTCAAGCACTTCATCGCCGGCACCAGCGCGGATACCGGCAAGCGCCAGTCCCAGCTGCTCGTAGAGCTCCTCTGTGAGCGGACCGGCGGCCCCTGCGCGTACATCGGCCGCGACCTGAAGACGGCGCACACGGGGCTGACGATAACCGAGGCGCATTGGAAGTCTACCCTTGGGCATTTCGGAGCGGCTATCGACGCGGCCAAGGTGTCCGAAAAAGACAAGGCCGAATTGATAGAAATCGTGGTGAAGCTGAAGCCCGACATTATGGTGAAGTAGCAACGGCGTGTCCGGCATCGCTGACGAAGCCCCCGTACACCTCGCTTCCTACGACCCAGCCTGGCCCGCTCTCTTCGAGCTCGAGCGACAGCTACTGAGCCGTACGCTTTGTTCCTGGCTCATCGGCCCAATCGAGCATGTTGGCAGCACGGCCGTCGTTGGTCTTCCCGCGAAACCGGTGATCGATATCATGGCCGCGGTCGAGAGCCTCGATGCCTCGCGAGAAGCGCTGGCCGCTCTTCGGAACGAGGGGTACCAATACGCGCCGTACCGCGCCGATGTGATGCACTGGTTCTGCAAGCCCAGCTTTTCCGTTCGAACGCATCACCTCCACCTGGTCCCTTATCGAAGCCTTCTTTGGACCGAGCGAATCGCGTTTCGTGACTGCCTGCGTTCTGATCCGGCCGTCGCCCGTGACTACGCAGAGCTCAAGCGTCGCCTGGCCGAGGTCCACCGATTCGATCGGGAAGCGTACACCGAGGCCAAAAGTCCGTTCATAGCGCGGGTCCTGCAGAGCCTCACCGACGAGGCTCGTGAGGGCGAAACCTAAACTAAACTTAGTGAGGTTACACGTGTCGATCCAACAAACGCGCCAGTTGCTTCGGAGCGCGCCGTATTTTCCCGTGGCTGATGTCGAGCAGTCCGCGGTCCACTATGAGCGCGTGTTTGGCTTTCAGCGCGAGTACGTGAGCGGGGTCCCGCCGCAGTTCGCGATTCTCAGCCGTGACGGCCTGTCCATCATGCTGCGCCTCGTGCCGGTGCCCGAGCACATCAGCCCCAACGAGAAGCAGGGAGGAACGTGGGACGTGTTCTTTTGGGTGCGCGATGTGAGAGCGCTTCACGCGGAGCTCTCGGCGAACGGGGCGGACGTCGTGTATGGGCCGGTCGTCCAGGAGCAGTACCAAATGGAGGAGTTCGCCGTGCGCGATCGCGAAGGCTACGTCCTCGGGTTCGGGCAGCCGTTGCCGTAGCGACTACGAGCCCGTGGGGCTCGAGAGCGAGCGCAGCATCGCTTCGACGAAACGGCGGCCCGCGGGGTCGCCTCCGGCGTCGAGAGCACCTTCGAGCGCGGCCCGGGCCTCGTTCTTGCGGCCGAGCTGCTGGAGGATCTGACCGAGAAGCTTCTGCCCCTCGAACGAAGCCGTGAGAGCGACCGAGCGCTCGGCGTTCTCGAGCGCGGCGTCGAGCTCGCCGGAGGTGAAGTAGGACGCCGCGAGCTCCGACCGGACCCACGCCTCCGACGGCATGTCGGTCAGTTGGGAAACGATGTCGGGACGGTGCTTTCGCATGGCCTCGAGGATCGAGTCGACATCGTCGCGATAGAGCGTTCTCGGGGCCCGGAGCTCGAGCCGCATGTTGTCGTCGGTGTTCATCGGGGCTTCTTTTGCGAAAGCTTCGACGCCAAGGCTATCGAGGCGCATGCTCACGAGCACGTCGGAGGGGTATTTGAGGCCCGCGCGGGCGAGGCTCTCGCCGATCTCTTTCGACTGGTAGAGTTGGTTCAGCCGCTCGACGGAGATCGAGACCGGTTTGCGCGATCCGATGAGGATGAGGTCACGGTCCTTGAACGCCACGACGTGGGGGAAGACTCTCCGAAACGTCGCGATGAGCGAGCGGGTGGAATCCTCCGACATGCCGTAGAGATGGAACCACTGGCACAGGACCCCGTCGTCCGTCAGGCGACTCGCGGCGAGCTCGAAGAAATCGAGCGTGAACAAGTTCGCGACGCCCGTGAGCCAGGGGTTCGAGGGCTCGTTGATGATGAGGTCGTATCGGTCCTCTCCGCGGCGAAGCTCACGCCGGGCGTCCCCGAGCACGAGCTCGAGGCGCGGGTCGTCCATCGGTTTTCCGTTCTCGGGCTCGAAGAAACGCGAAGCCTCGACGACCGCGGGCTCGATCTCGAAGGCGTCTACCCGCTCGACCGGGTGCTTCAGCACCGCCCCCACGGTCATTCCGCTTCCCCACCCGACGATACCGACCCTCTTGGCGTCGATGGCGAGAAACGGCAGATGGCCGATCAAAAGCTGCGTCTGGAGATCGCCCGGGCCGTTCGAGGCGTCGGTCTTCCCGTTGATCTTGAGGAGGCGAAAACGGTCGATCTGCGAGACCGCGACCGACGCCGTCGGTCCGTCGCGGTAGAAGAGGAGCTCATGCGCCGCCACCAATTCCCGGAGCTTCCCGACGTCGAGCCGCGCGTAGGCGCGGGCGCCGCTATAGATGCCGAAGCTCTTCGCCGCTCGCCCCGCGCTCGGGTCGAGCGCGAGGATGAGAAGAATGGCCGAGCCGGTGACGGCGCCGGCCGCGATCGAGAACTTCGGCGCCCGGGCGAGGAGAAAGAGCGCCATCAAAAGGACGGCGATCGCCGCGGCGCGGATCGAGAACTCGATCCCGAGGCTCGCGAGAAGAAGCGCCGAGGCGGAGAGGGCCCCGAGAGCCGATCCCGCGAGATTGGCGCTGTAGAGGCGGGCGACCTGGCCTCCCAGGTCCGAGGACTTCGGGAGAGCGTCCACCGCGAGCGGCAGCGTCGCCCCGAGCGCCATGGTGCAGGGAAGCATGAGAAGGGCGGCGATCACGAACTGTGAGAAGAAGAGAGAGCGCACGCTCCCTTCGAAAGAAGTGTAGAAGTTCAGGAACAGAAACGGGAGGCTTTGCGCGACCAGAAGGCTCATGAAGGCGAAAGTCGCGGAGAGCATCAGGGCCTTGGCCAGGCGGAGAGTTGCGATCCCCTCGCGCTGGCGTTTCAGAAATCGGGCCGTCAGGGCCGAGCCGATCGCGATCCCAAAGAGAAAAGTCGAGAGCATGATGGAGACGCCGTAGACCGAGGAGCCGTAGACCATCGAGAGGGTGCGCGACCAGGCGACTTCGTAGACCATGGCGCTCGCGCCCGAGAGCCCCACGGTCGCGAGGAGCGCGAACGGAACCGACGTGGCTTCCCCGGAGGCGCCGGAGGCCCCGCTCTCGATCGGACCGAGACCGAGCCGCCGCTTCGCCAGGAGAAGACCGAAGCACACGAGAAAGTCGATGGAGGCTCCCACGAACAGAGTCGCGCCCAACCCGACGGTGGGGAAGAACCAGAACACGGCGAGAAGCGGTCCCAGGACCGCGCCCGCGGTGTTGGCCGCGTAGAGGCGCCCGATTCCTACCGCCGCGGGCTCATCCGAGTGGGCGAACGCCCGGACCAGCACGGGCAAGGACGCTCCCATGGCGATGGTCGCCGGGAGAAGCGCCAGGAGAGCCAGCAGGAACTGGAACTCGGCGCGGCCGACGGAGGCGATGCCATCGAGGATGGGCGGCGACAGCAGGGCGTATACGCCGACGAAACCCTCGAGCAGGGCGAAGGTGACGACGGGGTCGAGCCGCGCCACGCGCTTCGAGCCGGCGAGGGCACTTCCGGCGGCCATCCCGCCCATGAAGGCCGCGAGCACCACGCCCACGGCGGATGCGGTGGTGCCGATCGCGAGGAGAAGGAGGCGAGTCCAGACGAGCTCGAAAATCAGAGCGGCGAGTCCGCTCAAGAAGAACGCGGCGAGAAGAAGGGCGCGTCGCGACGACACGCCGGATCATACGCGGAGACGGACCGCGCGGCAATGGGAAACTGGGCTAGAGCGTTCGATCCACCAGCACGTCGTCGTTGTACTTGAGGTAAACGACGCGCCACGGGTTGTCGCCGCGAGAGATGTCGAGCACCAGGGTCGCCTCCACCCGCGCGACCCCGCGCTTCAGCCAGAGAAAACGGCACGACTGCTCGTCGAGGCGAAACGTCGGCTGCTCGAACTTCTCGTCGTAGTCGTCGGGGAGGGCTCGTCCTCGCTGGCGGAGCGCGTCGCGCACCACGTCGGTCAGCCGCGGACCCATGTGGCGCACTTGCCAGTCCTGGCGCTTGCGGTCGTAGTCCAGGAGCACGACCTTGGAAGCGCCGTCGGCGAGCTTGACCAGAGCGCGGCATCCGAGCGTCCCCCGGATCCCGTGGGCTTCGAAGCCGACAACGTCCTCCCCCCAATCGAGCCCCTGGCGGGAGGCGTGACGCCGCACGGCATTCTCGACGTCCTCTCGCTTGAACTCGAACTCTGTCCCGAGATCTGCCGTCTGGCGCGAAAGCCAGGGATTGACGGAATGGACGACGACGGTATTGAGGTACTTTAAGGCGCGTTCGTACTCTTTCACCAGCCGCCCGAGCTCCTGGGGATCGCGGCTCTTGTCGGTGGTCCGGATGAGAGCGTCCACCTTTTTCGCGAGTCCCGTCAGGATCTGGAGGACACCGTTCGCCTCGGCGAGGGCCCTCGGGTCCGAGAGGTCGGCTTCCGCGATCTGGCCCGCGAAAGACTCTATGAGCACCACGAGGTCTTTCGCGTATCGCAGCCGGGCGAGGAGGAGGAGGCGGGTCGGGTCGGCCGGCTCGTAGAGGGTCTTTACGAACGCCGGAAGCACCCTCCGTCGTTCCTTCGGAAGCGAGACCGTCCGCGAAAAGAGCTTGAGAAAAGTCTGGTAGATGAGCGCCTGGCTCTGGAGCTGGCGCCGGAGCTTCTCTTCGGTTTCCTTGCGGTTTCCGGTTCCGGGATCGCGCGACAGCATCTCGACCGGGGCCGTCCCGAAGCCCTCGCCGGCGAAGAGTACAAGGCCTACCATCGCTCCCTCGGGGGTGAGCCAGATCTCGACGCGATATGGGTCGGCCTCCATCCCGGTGACGCCGAGCGCGAGGCGCTCCTCCGATATCGCGTGCCGGAGCTTTCTCAAGTTCTGGATCGAAAGCGCGAGTGCTTGGGCGTCTCCCTGCTCCACCGCGGAGCGCACTTCTTCTCGGAATCGAAGAACTCGATCCTTCTCCTCGGGGAAGTAGCCCATCGAAGCGAGGGCCTTGCCGAGATCGATGGGGATGGGCACCGCGCCGAGCCGCCGCTCGCGCTCGTCGGCGCCGATGGACGAGGGGGCGATGTGTTCCAGAACGGCCCGCGCCAGTCGCGCGCGCTCGGCCGCGGAGGGAGCCTCGGGAGAGTAAAGACTCGGCCAGCCCGCAAGCTCTCGTGGAGAGAGCGCGATGACTGCGATCGAGCGGAGGAGCGTACGAATGGCCGACGGAAGCACCTCCGGCCATCCCTGATAGCCGAGCGCGAGGAAGAGGTCCAATACCAGCTCTCTCGAGGGTTCCCCTTGCTCGAGGATCTCGGCCACGAGGCGCGCGTCCTCGTCGGCGATTCGGTCGAAAGGAGAGAGCTTTCGCGCGAGATCCGGGTGGCTCCGGTCGAGCTGCTGGTACAGGCGATACTGGGCGCGATTCAGGCGTATCACTTGCTCGACACCCAGAAGGGTGCGCTCGTCGATCTCGGGCTGAACCAGGATCTCGAGCACGCGAAGAAGCGCCGTGGTGCGGTGGATCGCCGAAGGGTTGAGGCTTTCGATGGCGGCCCGCAGGTACGGGCTCTCCGCCGCGGCAATCGGACGGGCCTGTTCGACGCTTCTCCGCAGAACCGGCTTGATCGCTTCCGCCGCCTGCTGGAAGGGGTCGGGCACGGCGACGAGGCGGTCCACGATCTCGGTGAAGAGCGCGGCGCGGCTCGCGAGCGCCTCGCGCGGCTCGGGCTCGCTGCGCTCGCGAACGAAGTACGCGAGGGGAACGATGATCTCGTCGACCACCCGCCGGTCGAGAGCCGCTTTCTTCTGTTCGGCGGGCTCGGCGCTCATGTGGAGACTCGCGACCTCGGCGTACAACGCCCGGAAGCGGTCCTCGAGAAGCCGGTAGCCGTTTCGATACTGTGCCGCGATGAGCCGGTCGCGGATCACCGACGACTGGATACGGATGCCCTCCCGGGCGCTGTCGAGGAGCACCATTTCCACCGACCGGAAGAACTTGTCGAGCGCGTCCCGGCAAGCGTTCCAGTACTGGGTGATCCGCTCCTTGAGCTCCTCGGCGCTTCCCCGGGTCTCGGGGAACGCTTGCGCCGAAGTTGGAAGCGCCAGCACCTCCACTTGCTCCAGCAGATGTTTCTTCAGGAGCGAGTCACGGTAGAGCTTGAGCTCGGAGATGAACTGGTCCTTGCGAGGCAGTAGCGGTGCCGCGTCCGGCTGATCGCGGAACTCCGTTTCGAGCGTCTGGAGCATTCCGAGGACCTGCTCCTCGATCGCTTGGTCGAGCCGCGCGGTGAACGCCGTGTCGAGAGTCACCTGGAGCAAGTCGTGAAGCGACTGGTTTTTGACCTCCTGATCGAGGCTCCGGTGGATGTCGTTCACGAGGCTGGTACGGAGCTCGTTCTGGAGAGACGCGGCGCGGTTATGAATTCGCTCCGTCAGGATGAGCCTGGACTCGCGCTTCTGAGCTTCGCGACGGGCGAGGAGCATGGCCTCGGCCGCGCTCGCTTGCGCGACCGCATCCACGGGAGCGACTTCGGCCACCGCGGGAGGCTCGGCCTCGTCGACCAAAGGAGCCGTCTTGGTGAGAAGGCTCTCGAAGCGCTTGCGAAGGCGGTCTAGCATCGAGTCAAATGCGATAAGGCTCACGCCAGGATAGGTGGTAATCGATTGTTAGCTTTGAGTTCTATCTTATCATGTGAAATTGACAGGCAAAACTCGCTGTGCTAACTTTTGCGATGGCTGTCCGCACAGCCCGATTCGATCCATCGGCGCTATCGTCTAGGGGACTAGGACGGGTGGTTCTCAGCCATCAAACCGGGGTTCGAATCCCCGTAGCGCTACCAACCGGCACGGCTTGCCAGAGTTGCCCACCCTGCCAAAGTTGCCCACCCCCCCCCTGACGGGATGATGGGTTGATGGATCGGCCTTCACGAGAGCGCGCCCGGCCCGCGATCCTCGTTCACGGCGGTGCCTGGGCTACACCCGAGGGCGAGCTCGAAGCTCATCGCATCGGCGTCCACCGGGCTTCGATGATTGGTTTCGAGATCCTGCTGACGGGAGGCTCGGCCCTGGACGCGGTCCAAAAGGCGGTGGAGTTCCTCGAGTCGGACCCCACCTTCAACGCCGGCCTCGGATCGGTCCTCAACGCCCGGGGTGAGGTAGAGCTCGACGCCTCCATCATGGAGGGATCCGGGCTGAAGGCGGGGTCGGTCGCCTGCGTCTCCAGGATTCTCCATCCGGTGGCTCTCGCGCGGGAGCTCCTCGAGAGCTCGCAGCACGTGATGCTTTCCGGGGAAGGTGCTCTCGAGTTCGCCCGGGGCCGGGGGATCCCGGTCTGCGATCCCGAAGAGATGATCGTGGAGCGGGAGCGCGAAAGATATCTTCGCGCGAGACGGATCGCGCCGCCGCCGCCGAGCCCGCCCTCCGAAACCGTCGGGGCGGTGGCCTGCGACAGCCTCGGGCGGGTGGCCGCCGCAAGCTCGACCGGAGGGACGTTCTTGAAGCTTCCCGGGCGCATCGGGGATTCGTCGGTCATCGGCTCTGGTCTCTATGCGGACGACCGCAAGGGCGCCGCCGCGTCCACGGGGCATGGTGAAGCGATCCTCCGCGTCGTGATGGCCTATCGCGCGGTCGAGGCCATAACCTCCGGCATCGGACCCTCGGAAGCGGCGCAGCAGACGATCGCAACTCTCGAGTCCCGAACCGGAGCTCAGGGCGGGATCATCGTCGTAGACGCCAAAGGGGAGCTGGGCTACGCGTTCAACACCCCGCACATGGCGCACGCCTACCTGGCGGACGGAATGACGAAGCCGGAAGTCGGGATATGAACGCGGCGTCCTATCGCGAAGTCCTGCCCGCTCCCTTTCTCCGCCGCTTCATCGAGTGTTACTGGTTCCTCCGCGCCGACGAGGCCGCGTCTGCGGACCCCCAGCCGATCCTCCCCGACGGCTGCATGGAGCTCGTCCTCAACCTCGGAGCCCCGTTCCGGCGTTGCCACCCGGACGGGAGGAGTCCTGCGAGTGAAGAGCAGCCGTCTCGAATGCTCGTAGGGCAGATGGACCACCACGTGAGCGTCCGCGCCACGGGCCCGGTCGACGTCGTCGGCGTGCGGTTCCATCCGAGCGGCGCCCACCCTCTGTTTCGGTTCCCCATGGCGGAGCTCACGAACGAGCTCGCTCCTCTCGAGGACGTGGTATCCCTTCCGGAAAGGCTTACGAGCGCGAGCTCGATAAAAGACCGGAGACGTGCGCTCGACGCGATTCTCTCGTCGCGATTCGGAAACGCCGCTCCGGACCCCGACTTCGAGCGAGCGGTGTCGAGCGTCGTCGAAGCGGAAGGGCGGATCTGCGTCGATGCCCTGGCCGCGAACATGGGAGTGGGACCCCGCCAGCTCGAACGAAGGTTCCGCGAGCGAGTGGGTCTCGGACCGAAGCGATTCGCGAAGGTGCTGCGATTCCAAAGCGTTTTTCGGAGAGCGTTTCTCGATGAACGTCCCTGGGCGGAGCTCGCTCTCGACTGCGGCTACTACGACCAGGCTCACTTCATTCGCGACTTCAAGAGCTTCACCGGAAAGAGCCCCTCGGCGCTCTTCTCTCGGGAGAACGCCCTGACCCGGGTCTTCACGCGAGGCCGAAGGAAGTCGGGTTTGTACAATACGAGCTCCTGACGAAGCGCCGACAATGCGGGCCTCGTAAGGGAGGTAAGACCCATGAAGATTCTTCTCGCCGTCATCGTCAGCGCTCTCGCGACCCCATCCGGGGATCTGGAGGGCTTGCGTTTCATGGAAGGGGACTGGAGGGGCGAGTCCGGCAGGGCCACCATCGAAGAGCGCTGGACCGACGCCGTCGGCGGCACCATGCTCGGCGTTTCCCGCACCATCGTCTCGGGAAGGACGGTCGCGTTCGAGTTCTTGAGAATCGAGGCGCGCGAGGACGGCGTCTTCTACGTCGCTCAGCCCAACGGAAGATCGGGGACGGATTTCCAGCTGACCAAAGTGTCCGCGGGCGAGGCGGTCTTCGAGAACCCGCAGCACGACCATCCCAAGATCATCCGCTATCGCTCGAGCGACGGCTTTCTCGTAGCCGAGGTCGAGGGCGATGAGGGGAAGCAGGAGTTCCGATTTCAGAAGTCGAGCGCACCTTGACGCCCCGCCGGCTGCTTGCTAGCATGATGCCGTCTCACCACGGGATTTTTAGCGCCCTTAGCTCAGCTGGATAGAGCGACAGACTACGAATCTGTAGGTCAGAAGTTCGAATCTTCTAGGGCGCACCAACCCAAGCCGCGCGTTCAAAAAGCTGGTGGGACAGGCTCCGGCGACGTGGCGGAGAAGTACGAGTCCCCTTGACCATCATTCTTCGCCCTAATTTCGGCTCGTTTGTTACCATGGGAAGGTTCTGCGGTTCGCGCGCGCCGCTCGATCTCTAACGAGGTGTAGTTCATGCGAAGTCGGATACCTTCATGCCGTCTCTTGCCATTTTTTCTAGCGCTCGCGGTCGCCGGCTGCAACGACGACCCGCCGCCGGCCGGGAGCGACCCACCGCCCGGCACCACCACTTCCGCCCCTGCCTCGTCCGCGAAGGCGTATCTCCGCGGGGCCCAGCTCACCGAGGATGCCCGGAGCGTCGACTTCGTGGTGAATGGCAACGCTCTCGCGACCGGCATCGACTATCGCGGCGTCGGCCCCTATGCGGAGCTCGATCCCGGAGAGTATCGAGTCCAGTTTTTTCCCGAGGGTACGCGACGGGCAGCTATCGTCGAGACGCGCGTCACCCTGGTCTCGAACCAGACGGTAACCATCGCCGTCGTGGCGCCTTCTTCCTCGACCCTCACGATCGTCGAAGAGCGATCGACGCGCTCCGATCGGGTGCGTCTGAAGATGGTCAATACCGTTCCCGATTTCCCCGCTCCGTTCGATCTTGCGATCCAGAACGGGCCCGGCCTCCTCGGCGGCGTCTCCTACCTGCAGACGAGCGGCACCGCGGAGCTCATCCCCGGCGTCTACGGCTTTGAGCTTCGCCGCGCCGGCACCGTGGAGGAGTTGGCCGTTATCACCGGCCAGGCAATGTCTGCCGGAGCAAACTACACCGTTTACGCCTTCGGCACTCTCACTCGAGAGGACATCGAGCTTCTGGTGACGAGAGATTCGTTCTAACTTTTCTCGCGAGAGGGAATCGCGATTCGAGTGCCCTCGAGGTCGGTGACGTACTCGAGCTGCCCCCAGACCTCGAAAAAAAGCTCGGAACGAAACCGGGTAAGAGGCCGCCTCGACGTTCCGCTGGCCGCCTCGAGCCTTCCGGTCGAGAGCAGCGTTTCGAGGAGCTCTTCGCCGAGACGCCGGCGACGAGGGCTCCGGCCGTGAGATTTGAGGAAGTTCAGGATCCGCGTGGTGACGAAAAGGGTGTAGACGTCGTCGCGGGTGAAGTCACGGCCTTCCCAGGCCATGGCGGTGAGGCGCGAGCGAACGTAGTCCGCTTCCGATAGCTCGACTCCGAGCTGCCGCTGAATCGGGGAGCCGGGGGTCAGATAGAACGGCGAGGCGCCCAAGAGCACGGGAAGGCGAGCGGCGAACACGAGGGTCTGCACCATGCTCGCCCGCGGCTCGAACGGGAGGCCAAGGATCTGATACGAGGTGATCGCGAATCCGAGCGCGTGCGCCGCCTGGACCACTTCGAGATACTTGGAAACCGTATGAGGGCGCTTGGTGGTCTCGAGGACCGAGGTGTCGGAGCTCACCAGGGCGAGGTTCAATCGCGTGAAGCCCGCCGTTTTCATGAGCTGAAGAAGCTCGGTGTCGAGGCTCAGGTAGGAAATGCCGTTCATCGCCACGAGCTCGACACCGCTTTCGGGGCCTTCGGGGAACTCCCTTCGGATCGCCCGGCATAGCTCCTTCATCTCGTCCTTGTAGTAAGTAAGGTTATCGTCCTCGAAGTCGAAGACCCGGTATCCCTCCCGGTAGCGGAGCTTCATCTCTTCCATCACCCGCGCAACGGAAACCCGGCGGTAGCGCAATCCGAACGTGGCGTGAACGGAGCAGAAAGAGCAGCGATGCGGGCAGCTCCGCGAGGTCACGAGAAAGACCATGGGGCGGCCGCGCAGCTGATAGCTCTCCGGGCGAAGAGAGCTCAGATCGGGAATCGGGAGCTCGTCGATGGAATCGTTCTCCTCTCCGGAGTTGAACCATCGAGCGCAGAGGGCGCCGGCCGCGAGGGCGCGCAGAAGTGAGACCAGCGGCCTTTCGCCCTCACCGGTCACGATGAAGTCGACGGCGGGCTCTCGCAGGATCGAATGCGGATCGGCGGAAACGTGGGAGCCTCCCATGACGACCCTGGCGCGGGTGTGCTCCTTCGCGAGCCGCGCGACCGCGAGCGCTTCGCGGTAGTAGGGCGTGAACAGGCTCGAAATGCCCACCACGTCGGGGCACTTCTGCTTCAGCACGCGCGCGATCTCCGCATCGGACGCGCCGAACCGGTAGTACTGGTGGAACGTGGAGAAGGGGCTTTCGTCGTGGTGAGGATAGTACTCGCGCAGGTACGAGAGCTCTTTCGGGACAGGGAGCGAACGGCGCCCGAAGCCGTGGTGGAAATCAAGGATCTCGACTTCGACCTCGGGGAGGTGCTGCCGCACCGCGCCCGCGAGATAGGCGAGCCCGATGGGCTGGAGCCTCACGTCGGTGTCGTAAAAGTCCTCGATCGGAGGCTGGACAAGAACCAGTTTCACGCCGGCAAATGTATCAGCGAAGCCGCGTCGCCGGATCCCCCAGCAGGTTGTAGATGGATAGCATGAACCGGAGCTGTCCCTCCTCCGAGAAGGTCTCGAGAGCGCTCTGGACCGCTTGGCCCAGATACTCCGTGTTCCCGTCGTAGAGGGATTTCACGAGCGCCTGGTTCAGGATCATCGCCTGGGAGTTGTACGAAAGGCCCGAGGGCGTCCAGGCGGCGACAGCCCCTCCGTCCTCCTTCATCACCAGCGCTTCACCGAGCGATGCCCAGCCCGGGATCTCGAATCGTCCCGCCGAGCAAGTCAGGCTCGCGACGATGGGAGTCACCGAGTTCGCGAGAAGAGGGAGATCCGTCGTGAGGAAGAGTCCCTCGCTCGCGAAGCGGTCGAGACCGCCGTGGCCGACGTAGTTCCAGTAGCCGACTCCATCCCGAAGCTTCGCCATCAGCTCCTGGCGCGCTTGAGCCACCGTCAGCCGGGAGAGGTAGACCCGGTGGGCCTCGACTTCAGCGGGAAGAAGCGCTACGAGCTTCTCGCTGTCGGCGGGGAAGTTTCCCGCCGCGTCGGGATTGTCCGCGAGAAAGAGCGCCGCTCCGAGACCCGCGCCCTCGAAAGCCCGGAGCTTCACTACGTAGGCGCTGAGCTCCTCGTCGCTCAGGACGGGGATGCGGCCGATCATGAACTCCGGAACGCCGTCGTTTCCGGCGACGTCCGCGAGCCGGTTATCGGACGCATAGAGTCCGTTCGGCGTCGCCGCCATCAGCGGCGGCATCAGGTTGTCGCCCTTACCCACGACGTCCTTGAAGTCGTACGTGCCCTTTCCCACGAGCACCACGAAACGCGGAGCGGGGCTCCACTTTCCGTGGGCGAGCTCGAGAAACGCCTTGACGTTGTGCGGCGACGGGATTCCGAAGCCAAGCTCGTCGTGAATGGTCTCGAGCGTCACCACTCGCGCTTTCAGGCCCTGGCCCTCGCGGTAGTCCGCGAGCTCCTTGGCCGCTTCCAGAAGGCTCTCAGGCGTGATGACAACGTAGTCGGCGCCTCCGGCGCGAAGCGAGCTCAGCGTCGGGACGGCGCTCACAAGAGGCTCGGCGACCGCCGCGGATGCGAATGCGAAGTACCCGCGCGCGACTTGAGCTTCGAAGTGGACGGCGCCGCCCACGCGGTTCATGCCGCTCAAGAGAGCGGGAGCCCTCGGGTTGGTGACGTCGAGGACCAGCGCGTCGTCGAGGGTGAAACCGGTGACGTGAACGGCGCCCGATCCGGCGGCGGTAAAGCCCGCGCGGTCCGAGAGCGCCTGGTGACGGCGAGGATACGAGACCTCGAGGCTGTCGATGTAGACAACGTCGAAAGCGACTCCGCGCTCGAGCACCGTTTCGACGGTGATGGTGTTCGCGCCTTCGACGAGGATCGAGGGGTCGAGCTCGAAGCGGAGGGTCGTCCGCACCGCGTCACGGAATACGGCCTCTCCGATGAAGCTCCCGTTCACCCGGACCCGGAGGCGATGGGGAGTCGTCGTGGCCCCGTACGCGTGAACCTCCAAAGTCGCCATCGTGCCCGAGCCGCCCTCGACGGCACTCGCCTGGAACCCGTAGGTTCCCGTCCGGTAGGCGGGGAGGCTCGCCATCAGCGACGACCAGTACCAGAAGTCGGAGTCCGGATCGGTTGAGGCGAGAGTCGCGGCGAACGCATCCGTCTCGAGGTGCTCCCTCTGGACGTGGAATCCGGGTCCGTCGAGCGTCGGTGCGCCCGCGACGGAGCTCATCGGGAGGCCTTTGCCGACGGCGAGCCAGTAGACGTTCTCGCTCGCGTACATCGTCGAGAGCGCTTCGCCGTAGAAGTAGAGACCGGTTCCGCCGGGAGCCGCGAGCCAGGAGACAGAGGCGCCGGCGTTCGAGAGACGGTATCCTCCCCGAACGAGGAGACCCGAGGCGGCTCGCTCGGTGAGCCCGAGCTCCGCGGCGATTCGTTGTGCGCTCACGAAATAGACGCCGGTGCTCTGGATCTGGAGCTTCATCGCCGCGTCGTTGCGCGATCGGCGCGCGAATCCGCCGGGCTCGCGCCGCGCTCGAACCTCCAGGCGGCGGCGGCGCGCTTTCTCAGCACGCTCGACCGACGCGTACGACTGGCTCCGGGCTCTGCGCTCAAAGACCGTCGTCAGGCTCGCGCCGGCCGCGCCCGGCGCCCCGAGGCGGACCGTGAACGGGCCGTAGCGCCGCTCGCCCCCGCCCTCTTCGGCTTCGAAGAGGAGGTACGTGAGCGAGCCGGAGGCGGGAACGACGGGAGCGTCCTCGTCCAACAGGCGGTACTGGCCGCCCTGAGGCGCGCGCAGTCCCGGGAGGAGCGAATCGTTGACCTGCACGTAGCGGCGCAGAGTGGGATCCCAGCGGAAGAGATAGAACCCGAGGGTGCCGACCTCGGAGCCCGTCACCCACTCCACCACGACCTGGCCTCCGTCCTCGTAGGCGTCGAACCGCGTGAGGGTAACGAGGGTCGCGGTAATGTTGAAGCCGAAGTCGTTGCCGATCGAACCCAACCCCGCGAGCAACACCGGCTGGACGGCGGCGGTCGAGAGCTGGGTCGTCTGGAACGAGCTCTGAAGGAACGTTCCGGTGACGTCCACCGCCACGATGAAGTTGCCCGAGGGCATGTTCGAGAACGTGTAGTCGCCGTTCACGTCGGAGCTCAGAATTCCAATGCGCGGGTCGGTGACGTCGAGAACGCCGTCGGCGTCGAGGTCGCGATAGAGATAGACGGTGACGGCATCGATGCCGGTGTCCGTTCCGTTCAGGAGGCCGTCGCCGACCACGTCGAAGAACGTGGTGCCGGCGATGACGTTCGTGCCCGCCGCGAGATAGCCGAAATCCGCGGTGAAGTTGGACGTCCCCGAGCCGAGCGTGATGGCGTAGGGATCCGCCTGGCTGTTGTTGTCGACTCCGGCAGCTCCCGCGGTCTTGCTGAAGCCGGCGAGGACGCCGAGCGTGTCGGTGACGTCGACGAGGTAGATTCCTGGCGGAAGCCCGTTCATCTGGTACTCGCCGATGACGTCCGTCGACGTCGTTCGAATCAGGTTGTCGATGCCGGGGTTCACGACTCCGTTTCCATTCACGTCGAGATAGAGCCGAAGGGTGACGCTCTGAAGGCCGAGGCTTGCCTCGGCCGCGTCCACGACGCCGTCACCGTCCGTGTCGTGCCACACGAAGCCGCCGATGGAGCCGGCGCCGCCCGAAGAGGTGTAACCGAAATCAACGCTGTTGACGTCTCCCCCCGCGGCGAGAGTCACGACTCCGGAGGGGTTCGTCCCCGCGGAGAGGTTGAGGCCGGCGAGAGCGCCGAAGATGTCCGTCACCTCGACGGTGTAATTCCCGGGGGGGACGCCGATGAAATCGTAGCTTCCGTTCACGCCGGTGGTGGTCGTCGCGACGACGCTTCCGCCCGCGTTCAAAAGCCGCACGGTCACGCCCGAGATCCCGCCTTCGCCGCCGTTCTGCACGCCGTTTCCGTTGGTGTCGAAAAAGACGGTGTCGCCGATGGTGCCGGTCGTGCCTGGGGGCGCGTTGAAACCGAAGTCCGCCCTCAGGAAGTCTGCTCCCGCGGCGATGGCGAAGTTTCGCGAAGCCAGTCCGTTCGTGGGAGTGGTGTTGTAGCCAGCGGGTAGCGTCGCGGTGTTTACCGTCACCGTGTAGTTCCCGGGGGCGAGACCGGCGACGAGCCAGAGTCCGGCCGCATCGGTCACCACATTGAACGTTCCGGACGGGCCCGAGACCGTGATTCCGACCCCGCCGATCCCCGCCTCGCCTGGATCCTGAAAGCCGTCGCCATTGGCGTCGTAGAAGACGGCGTCGCCGATGAGGCTCCCCGAGGCTGAGGCGTAGCCGAAGTTGGCCCCACTGTAGGCCTGGCCGTCCGCGAGCTGGATGACCCCTGTCGGGTCGGTGGTTCCTACAGTGGGAGCGAGACCCGCGGGAAGAGTCGCCTGGACAACGTCCACGTAATAACTCCCGGGCGCGAGGCCGGTGAATGTGTAGTAGCCGTTGGTGTCGGTCGTGACCGTGTCCACGAGCGAGTCGTCGCCGTTTCCGACGATGCCGTCGAGGCCCGCGCTGTAGAGGTTCACGGTGACGTTCCCGATGCCGTCTTCGGACGGGTTCGCCACCCCGTCGCGGTTCGCGTCGAGCCAGACCCGAGTGCCGATAGTGCCGGTGCCGGGAACCCTGGCGTAGCCGAAGTCCACGTTCGAGACGTTCGCGCCGGTGACGCTCACCGGGATCTGATCGAGACCGCTCGTCAGGGTGTAGCCGTTGAGGACGTTTCCGACGTCGGTGACCCGGACGCGATAGTTGCCATTCGGGACGTCGGCGAAGCTGTAGTTGCCGCTTCCGTCGGTGAACGTGGTGGCGACGATGAAGTCGTCCACGGTTCCGAAGATTCCGTCCGGTCCCGCGGCGACGAGATCCAGGCTCACTCCCACGATCCCGTTCTCGCCGCCGTCCTGGACTCCGTCGGTGTCGGTGTCGTCGAAGGTGGTGCCGGACACGTCGCCGAGGCTCGCGTTCTGGTAGCCGAAGTTCATCATGAGGTCGACGGCGCCCGCGAGGAGAGGGACGTTCCCCTGCTCGTCGATGAGGACGTCGGGGTCGCCCGTCTGGGTGAATGCCGCGAGAACGTTTCCGGTGTCGGTGACCTGCACGCGGTAGTAAGCCTGGGGAAGCCCGTTGAACCGGTAGGTGCCGTCGATGGCGGTGGTGGTGGTCGCGATGACGGCGTCGTCCGCGGTTCCGAAGAGGCCGTCGGGGCCCGAAATGATGATGCGCACCGTCACGCCGCCGATTCCCGGCTCGCTCGGGTCGCGGACGCCGTCGCCGTCGGAGTCGCTCCAGACGACCTCGCCGATCGTGCCGAGGCTCCTGTAGCCGAAGCTCACCGCGGAGACGTTCGCGCCGGAGACGGTGACCGCGAGCTGCCCCGCGGTAGCCGCGGCCGTCGTCGGCTGCAGGTTCGTGAGAAGACCGCCGGTGTCGGTGAGGTCGATGGTGTAATTGCCGTTTCCGAGACCGGAGAACTGGAAGTTTCCGTTGGCGTCGGTCAGCGCGGTCCCGACGAGGTTTCCTCCGGAGTCCCGAAGGGCCACGGTGACGCCGGCGATACCCGCCTCACCCGCATCCCGAACGCCGTCGCCGTCCTCGTCGTCCCAGATCGCGTTCGCGATAGAGAACAAGCTGGTATTCCGATAGCCAAAGTCGCGCGATACGTCCACGTCCCCGCCGGCGAGAAGGATCGAATTGCTCGGCTCCGGCCCGAGCGTCAGGACGTAGCCCGTGAGGACCGCGCCGGTTTCGGTCACGTCGACGCGATAGACGCCGGGAGCGACGCCGACGAAGAGATACGTTCCGTCGGGGGCGGTGCTGGTGGTCGCCGAAAGCACGTCGTCGCCGGTTCCGAAGAGACCATCCGTTCCCGGCGCCATGAGGCGAATGGTGACCCCTCCGATTCCAATTTCACCCGGATCCTGGACTCCGTCTCCGTCGGCATCGCTCCAGATCCGGTCGCCCACGATCGCCGTTCCCGCGGGGGCGGTGTATCCGAAGTCGTTCGCCATGTAGACGTCGTTTCCGGTGATGGCGAGGGACGGCCCGCGTCCGTTGTTGTTCCCCGGGGAAGCGAAAAGACCCAAGGGGAGTGTCGTCGAGTCCACTTCCGCGTAAAAAGTTCCCGTCCCGGGATAGACCCGGTCGAAGAGGTAATTGCCGTTGCCGTCGGTGAAGACGGTGCCCACGAGGACCTCGTCCCCGCTCCCCGGTACCCCGTTCGGATCGCGGTAGAGCCGGACGCGAACGTTCGAAAGTCCGACTTCGCCCACATCCTGTACCCCGTCGCCGTCCACGTCGAGCCAGACGCGGTCGCCGACCATGGAGCCGGGCGCTACGGCATCGAGCCTGGTGGCGAACGTGGGAGAGAGGCTCTGAACGCTATCCACCTCGACCACGTTCACGATCGAGGGGAGGAAGGGAACGAGGGGGTCGTTCACTTGAACGCTGTAGGTCACGGTGAGAGTCTGTGCGGGCCCGAGCTGAAAGCCGTCGCCGGCGAGAACGAGGCTCGGCGGGTCTCCGTCGAGAAGAGGGTTGACAGCCGCCGCCTGGTTCGTCTTGACCGCGGTCGACACTCCCGCGATCTGGACGTTGTCGAAGTAGACCTGGTCGCTGCCGCCAAGGCTCCCGGAGGATTCAAACCGGATCTGAGTATTCGCCGAGATGAATGCGCTGATGTCGAAGCTCTCAGCTACGTAGCCCCCATCGTTGGTGGGGCCTTGAAAGCGAACGATTTCCGTGAACGGGCCCCCGTTCGAAACCTGTACGGCGACGTAGTCGTTGGCGTCGTCCAGGCTCGTCCGCCTTCGGAGAAAGGTGAGTGTCGCGCTGCCGTACCCCGTCAAGTTGGCCGCGCGGGTGGCGGAGTTGTTGTTGGCGCGGACGCGTAGCCGGAGCGCGGTCTGGTTGGTCACGACCTGCAGATCGCCCGCGGCGGGGTTTGCGTCATCGCCGACCTCGGTCCAGTTCCCCAACCAATTCTCGGTGCCGTCGTTGTTGCCGTAGGCGACGGCGTTGAACTCGTCTCGGACGGTTCGCGGAGCAATCGGTCCGGAGGCAGTGGTGCTCTCGGCGACGTAGGTGGTACCCGAGGGGAGCGCATCGAGAACGCTGATGCCCGTCTGAGTCAGTGGGGTCGGGTTGTTGATGGTGATGGTGTACTGAACGACCTGGCCCGGAAGCGCCGAGCCAGAAACGTTCGAGGTCTTGGTCACCGTGAACTGGGGCGGCGTAACCCCGCCCACGTTCGTGGACGAGACCACGACGCCGGTGCCATAAGTGGCCTCTGCGACGTTGATGATCTGCTGCGTGGGCGAAGGCAGAGGGTTCCCCAGCAGTCTCTCGTACGTGATCGTGCGCGACTCGCCCGGCGTAAGGGTCCCCAGGTTGACGCCGGCCTCGTCTAGAGGAAACGGGGTAAAAGGCGACGAGTCGTCCGGCCACGGGACGGCCTGGATCTCGGTGGTCCCCGCCGCGTATGTCGTGTAGATGTCCGGAGTGTCGGTGACGACGACGTCGTCGGCGTTCACGACGCCGGTGTTCAGCACGAAGAGGGTGTACAGGATCGTGTCACCCGGATCGAGAAGACCGTTCCCGTTGAGGTCGGTCGCGAGCGAGCTGTTCTTGAGAATCGTAACGTCCGGGGCGGGAAGCACGAGAGTTCCGAGGTCGAGGGCCGGGGCCCCGGGAGAGGAAATGCTCGGGTCCTGTCCCCATGCCGCGGCGATGAGGGTGCCGTCCGTAGTGAAGATGCGCGCACCCGTCTGATCGCCATCAGAGGTATCGAAGAGCCGCACCGACTGGAAAGCGGTGATGGGCACCGTGGCATCGACGGTGCCGTCGTCGTCCCAATCGACGTTGAGCGTGGTTGCGGAAGCGGCGGTGACCCAGACCGGGCTCGAGTTCTCCGCCGGGGGCGGGCCGGGAGTGACCTGACCCGGGGCCCAGCCAACCTTGACCGCCGGCGCGAGGCTCGACGCCGGAAGGAGACTATGCCCCCATTCGCTCCTCTGACCCTCGTCGTCGCTGGTGGAAATGGCGAAGAACACCCGCCCATCCGCGGACGCGAAGAGCGCGCCGGAATCGGCGAGCATGGTGTGGCGGAGGGTAGCTCCCGCGGGAACGCTGACCGTCGAGGTCCCGCTGGTGTCGCTCACGTTGACGGAAAGCGCTGTGGTGTGGGGGTTGTAGAGAATGACCCTGGTGGGGGCCGCCAGCGTACCCAAAGGCGTAGAGACGGGTGCGATGTAGCTGTCGGTCCAGCGGTTGACGGGAATCATGCCGAACCAGCGCATCTCGTAGTTCGACCCGATGTCGCTGGTGAGGAACGTGACGTGGACCGGAAGGTTCGTCTGCACCCGGCTTCCCAGGAGGATACCGTCGACGACGAAAGTCTGGCCTTCTCCCAGCGTCTGGACGATGTCGTCGAATCCGTCGTCGTTGATGTCGACGCGAACGATGGTGTTCGCACGCTGCGCCATGATGACGAACCGCGAGTCGTCGAACATCGCGGAGAGTCCTTCGCCGCCCGGCGCCTCGTAGTTCACTCCCCAGTCGTTCGTGGGGATGACCTCCACCGCGCCCGCGAGCACGGTTCCGGTAGGGGTGGGCCAGCCAGCGCGCGTGACGGCCACGAGAAGAGTGGTTCCGATCTTGTCCCTGCCGTCGTAGAGGATGACCGCCGGGTTACGAGGGTCGGCGAAAACGTCGTTCTGAAGGATGAAGACGTCCCCGGCGTTGACCACGTCGCAACCGTTCACGGCGCATCCCGGAGGCGCGCCGTTCGCGACGTTCGAGTCCCCCCACACCTGGGAGGTCGCTTGCACCGGGTTCGCGATGTCGGTCTCGTAACCGTCCTCCCAGTGGTCGTAGTAGATGAGCGTGTTGTTGCCGGCAGCGGTGATTCCAATGGTGGTGCGAATCGAGGTGTCCGGGAGGGCGGGCGCGAGAACGCGGAGCGCCGTGAGGATGTCCTGCTCCGGAAGCGGTACGTAGAAGGTCTGGATGGGGGCCTGGGCCGACGCGAGCGAGGCCATCGTGGTCAGAACGGCGGCAAGCGTCAGACGCCATGGTGTCCCTGAACGTTTCCGCATACTCTTCCCCTCTTCCAGGGGGATTCCCTGGGCGCGTTCGCTTTGTCGATGTCAAAAATTGTGGGGTATGGCCGTCAGGACTGCAACCCCCGTGCCACGAACCTGCGTTCTGACGCCAAGCTCGACATCGTGAGGGTGCAATGACTTACGAGTATTGTCTCCGCTCTTGCGGCCGGCAACCTGCACCGAACTGGGACGGGGAATGCCCCGAACCGATGAAGGAAAACCACTACAAGCTTGGAGGCCTGTTCCATACTCAAATCCCTGGGGAAATTGTCCTCATCCGTAGTTACAGCATACTGTCGTAATGGGTGTATGCTGCCAATATGAAGCCCGATTCTCGGCCGCAGAGGGTCCTGGACGAAGCCCTCTCCCTCGCTCGCCTCTACCAGTTTCGGCGAGAGCAGGTTGCCAGGCTGGAGAAACAATCCCGTGCTCGCTGGGAAGTTCTGATCGCCATCGGATCGGGTCGAACCGTCCCGCAAGTCGCCCGCCGAATGGGGATGGCGCGTCAGAGCGTGCAGCGCGTGGCGGATCTCCTCGCGGAAGCGCGAGTCGTTCGTTTCGAACCAAATCCCGACCACCGGCACTCCCCGATTCTGAGAGCCACAGAGGAAGGCGCTCGACTCCGAGAGCGCCTCGAAAGGCAGCTTCGGGGGTGGGAGCAGACGGTTGAAGAGCTGGTGGAGCCCGAAGATCTCGAGACCGCGCTCGTCGTCTTGCGCGCGATTCGATCCGGCCTCGAACGGTGAATGCGGCGCGCTAGAATCTACTCCATGAGAAACGTCACCTTGGGTATCGCAGCTTTGCTGTTCCTTTCATGTTCGGACTCGCCGGCCGGCCCCGGCAACGCCGGAAGCGTACAGGGCTCGTGGGAGCTCCAGTCCTTCCAGATCGCCGGAGGAGCCACGGGAATCGTAGAGCCCGGGTTCTACACCGCCGACTTCACCGCGGATGGCCAGGTGAGTGCGCGTGCGGACTGCAACCGCTGTTCCGCTTCCTACTCCGCGGCGGGAACGAACCTCGAGATCGGTGCTCTCGCCTGCACGCGGGCGTATTGCGGCGAAGCGTCGCTTTTCGACGACTACGTGGCCGCCCTCGACGGCGCGACCTCGTTCGAACGGCCGGGCTCGAGCCTCGTGATTCGGCATCCGCGCGGAAGCCTGCGCTTCGCGCCCAAGTCCTAAGTTCTGCGGTGGCGGCCGGAGCGCCGCATCTCCCGGTGGATCGCCCGCCACTTCTGCTTCTGGGCTCTCTGGGCGGATTCATCCTGCCGTACGTGAAGATAGTGGAGCTCTCTTTGAAGCGAGCGGAAGCTCTCGAGCCGCTCTTCGGAAAGCGCTCCCTCGGCGACCGCGGCCAGGACGGCGCACGAAGGCTCGCTCCGGTGGGTGCAATCGGTGAAGTGGCACTCCGCGGCATGGGCGGTGACGTCCTCGAACGCCCGCTCGAGGCTCTTCTCGGAGCCGAATAGCTGGATCTCACGGACCCCCGGATTGTCGATGAGGAGCGAGCCTCCGGGAAGCACGAAGAGCTCGCGGTGGCTCGTGGTATGCCGGCCGCGGGAGTCGCCCGCGCGCACCTCGCGAGTCTTCTGCGCGTCCTCGTCCAGGAGGCAGTTGATGATCGTCGACTTTCCCACACCCGAGGATCCCACGAGAACGGAGGTCTCTCCGGGACAGAGCCGGGACCGCAGGTCGTCGATGCCGCGTCCATCGAGGGCGCTCGATAGGATCACCTCGACGCCCGCGGCAACGTCCTCGATCTCGCCGACACTCGAAGCGACGTCCGGGCAGAGATCGAGCTTGGTCAGGAGGACCACGGGAACCGCGCCGCTCTCCCAGACGGTCGCGAGAAAGCGCTCGAGGCGTCTGGGGTTGAAGTCGGAATCGAGGCCCATCGCCGCGAACACGAAGTCGACGTTGGCGGCGACGACTTGCTCCCGGGTTTGTCTTCCGGCGGCCTTTCGCGAAAGCTGAGTGCGCCGCGGAAGAAGCTCTTCAATGCGCAGGCCCACGGGGTCGATGGCTACCCAGTCCCCGACGGCCGGATAGTCTGAACCACCGCCCGCCCGGTGGCGGAATCGGCCCGAGAGTGTTCCCGAGCTCTCCCCTGTCTCCCGCGCAAGGCGGTAGGAGCCCCCTGAAACCAGAACCACGCGTGCGGGCTCGAGCGCGGGCTCGCCAAGCTCCGCGAAAGCCCGCGCCCAAAAGTCATTCCAGCCGTAATTGTCCAGAGACATTTCGACACCTCGACGAAATTAGGTTTTTAGATGGACGGCGACCGACAGGACGGCGACAGCCGTCAAGTGACGCTACGGCGGGTCAAACAATCATAGGCTACGAGCGCAATTGTCGCACGGGTCCGGGAAGCGAGGCAAGCGCGCTAGCGAACAGGCGCCGCCTTCAGACGTGCGCTCCGCTCGCGAATCTCGTCGTAGAGCCGCTCGAGGGGCACTTCGCTCTTGGCCTTTGTCGCGCGCTCGACGAGCTCGATCATCCCCTTCTCGAGCGATCGAGGTCCGGGAACGACGCGCAGCGGAAAACCGACGAGGTCCGCGTCCTTGAACTTGACCCCCGGCCTCTCGTCGCGGTCGTCGAGCAGCACCTCGTAGCCCTCGGCCGCGAGCTTCTCGTAGATCTCTTCTGCCTTCTTCATCGCCACCTCGTCCTTGATCGAGACGGGGGTCACGACGATCTCGAGGGGGGCGACCGACCACGGCCAGGCGATTCCGTCCTGGTCGTGATACGCCTCGATGACCGCGGCCACGAGGCGCTCGACGCCGATTCCATAGGAACCCATCACGACGGGGATTTCCCTTCCCTGATCGTTCAGGACCCGAAGCTTCATCGATTCCGAATAGCGGAGCCCGAGCTTGAAGATGTGACCGAGCTCGATCGTCTTCTTGAGCTCGAGGCCCCCCCCGCACTTCGGACAGGCGTCGCCGGCGATCACGTTCCGGAGGCTCGCCCACTTCACCTGCGGAAGATCGCGGGCAACGTCGACGTTTCTCACGTGGAAATCGTCCTCGTTCGCGCCGGTCACCATGCCCCGGCGACCCGTCAAAGCGTCGTCGGCGTAGACGGGGACGTCTTCCACCCCGACGGCTCCGAGGCTCCCGGGGAGGGCGCCGAGTGCCTTCCGGCACTCCTCGGGAGTCGCCGCCCGGAACGTCGTCGTTCCCGTCGCCTCTGCGAGCTTGACCTCGTTCAGCTCGTGGTCGCCGCGCAGGAGAAAGAGCGTTGCCACACCCTCGACGACGTAGACCAGCGTCTTTACCTGTCTCTCCGGCTTCGCCTGGGTGTCGAAGCGAGAGAGATCGTCGATGGTGCGCACGCCCGGTGTCGCGAACTTCTCGACCGCGGGTACTTCTTTCGGGTCATCGGGCCTCGACGCCACCGACACCGCCTTTTCGAGGTTCGCCGCGTAATCGCAGCGAGAGCAGAATACCGTCCAGTCCTCCCCCGCTTCGGAGACGCTCATGAACTCGACGGACTCGCTTCCTCCCATGGCGCCCGAGGAGGCCTGGACGGCGATGGCGCGAAGGCCGCACCGCTCGAAGATCCGCCGGTAGGCCTCCGCGTGCCGGTCGAAGGCGACGTCGAGCCCGGCGAAATCGGTGTCGAAGCTGTAGGAGTCCTTCATCGTGAACTCGCGGCCCCTGAGGACCCCCGACTTCGGACGAGCCTCGTCCCGCAGCTTCGTCTGGATCTGAAACCAGATCTGCGGGAGCTGCCGGTAGCTCCGGAGCTCATCCCGGGCGATGGCGGTGAACACTTCCTCGTGGGTCATCCCCAGGCAATAGTCGCCCTGGCGGCGGTCCTTGAGCCGGAACATCTCGTCGCCGATTTGCTGCCAGCGTCCGCTCTCCTTCCAGAGCTCGCCCGGGTGGAGGACCGGCAGGTGGAACTCCTGTCCGCCGATGCGAACCATCTCCTCGCGGATGATGGTCTCGACTTTGCGCGCGGCCCGAAGACCGAGAGGAAGCTTGGAGTAGATCCCGGCGGCGAGCTGGCGCACGAGACCGGCGCGAAGCATGAGCTTGTGGCTCACCGCTTCGGCATCGGCGGGATCGTCACGAAGAGTGGGGATGAAGATCTTGGACCATCTCATGAGACTCGCATGATACGGAAGGACGCGCGGGCGAGGCAAATCCTGGGATAAAATGCCGGGATTCTCTGGAGGCTCCCGATGTCGAGAAAAACTCGAAGCTTGGTGCTGGTCGCGTTCCTTGCCACCTCCGTCTCCGTCTCCGCCCAGACGTACTTTCCCGGCCGTCACGATTGGCAAAAGCGCGCCCCCGAAGAGATGGCGATGAGCTCCGCCCGGCTGAAAGAAGCGATCGATTTCGCGATTGCGAGCGAGTCCGACGCCCCGAAGGACCTCGCCCTCGCCCACGAGCTCTCGGCCTTCGCGCGGGAACCGTTCGGCCAACGCATCGGGCCCGTAACCGTTCGCGCTCCCCTGAATGGGCTCGTGGTCCGCGGAGGTTACATCGTCGCCGAGTGGGGGGAGACCTCGAAGGCCGACATGACGTTCAGCGTCACCAAGACGTTCGTCTCGACCGTGGTCGGGCTCGCCTTCGACCGGGGACTCATCGAGAGCCTGAACGATCGGGCGAAGGACTCGGTCGGACCCGAGTTCGAGGATCTCTTCGCGAGCGAGCACAACCAGAAGATCACCTGGGATCATCTTCTCCGCCAGACGAGCGACTGGGAAGGAACGCTCTGGGGGAAGCCCGACTGGGCGGATCGGCCCGAGGGCGAGAAGCCGGCGGACTATCCCAACCGCAAGAAGCACGAGCCCGGCACCCGATACAAGTACAACGACGTTCGCGTGAACCTCCTGGCGCTCGTGGCCCTTAACGTCTGGCGGCGCCCGCTGCCGCAGGTCCTGAACGAATACGTCATGGAGCCCATCGGCGCGTCGCACACCTGGCGCTGGCACGGGTACGAGAATTCGTGGGTCGAGCTCGACGGCGAGAAGATGCAGTCGGTGAGCGGTGGGGGCCATTGGGGCGGCGGCATGCACATCAGCGCCCGAGACCTCGCGCGCTTCGGATATCTCTATCAGCGAAACGGCGTATGGGGGGACCGGCGCGTCATTTCGGAGGAATGGATCCGGATGGCGCGGGC
The DNA here is from genome assembly GCA_964553925.1 of uncultured Acidobacteriota bacterium. Taxonomy (GTDB): domain Bacteria; phylum Acidobacteriota; class Vicinamibacteria; order Marinacidobacterales; family SMYC01; genus DAISKN01. The sequence goes on along the minus strand of CAZKNR010000264.1, from coordinate 47,654 downwards.
TCCGGGAGTCAACCCCAACTACGGGTTCATGAACTGGTTCTTGAACCACCCCGTCGCTGACGAAGGAAAGACGGCGGCCAAACCGATCCCCGCGGCGCCCGACTCCTCGGTGACCTTCCGCGGCGCGGGAGCCAACATCGTGTACATCGATTGGGACAACGATCTCGTGGTGGTGGTGCGCTGGATAGGAGAGGGCCTCCCCGAGTTCATCGCGAAGGTGCTGGGCGCAATCCAAGCCCCGAGCCCGACCGAGAACGGGGCGCATCGCTGATAGGGCTCACAGGCCCAATAGCGGCGGAGTACGCGACCCTGAGCTTCGTGCGGTAGGAGAAGAGATACTCGAGCATCCCGTTTCGAAGCTGGAAACTGTGCTCTACCATGAGCCCCGGCATGCACTTCAGAAGGTCCTGCTCGACGTAACGAGGCGAAGGGACGACTCGTGCCTTCGGCCCTTCGCAGAGGAGCGTAGCCGCATCCTCAATCTTGTAGCGCCGCGGCGCTGCCGACATTTCCCGCCCGGTAGCGATGAGCGCGTGAATCGTGGTTCCCGGGCGGAAGTAAGGCTCGAGGCTCCGAAGGAGGAGCCCCAGCCGGTCGCGCTGAAGGTAGTTGAGGATGTCCCAGGCAAGGACCAGATCGAAGTGAGTGCCGGGCTCGGCGCGAACGAGATCCGAGAGCGTTTCGCCCCGCGACGGCGTGAAATCCGCCACCGTGAGCCGCGCGCCCCGCCCCAGAAAAAAGTCCAGGTTCGCCGCGTTCGCGGGACCAAGGTCGAGGACCGAGAAGCTTTTTCCCGGTGAGCTCTCGAGAGGCTCCACGAGCTGGGGAAGCGCCAGCGATCGCTGACGGCTGACTTCCCACTCCCGCGAAGCCCTGTTCTGAGCTCCCTCGCGCCGCTGCGGCTTTTGGGGTCGGCGAGGGAACAAAGCCATATTCAGACTCCTATCCGAGGCGTCGTCGTCGGTGTCGGTGGCTCGGAGCTGTTCGACCCCTTGGCGCTCGAGAGCGAGGCCGCCGGCTGCGGCGGCAGGGTCCTCACGCTTGGCCGAACCGCGGAGTCGGATTGCATGTCGATACTTCCCCTGAAGTGGCAGCCGTTCTCGAGGCTCACGCTCCTGGCCGTGATGTTGCCTTCCACTCGGCCGCTCTCGAGGAGCACCACCCGATCCGCGCCCGTGAGGTTCCCCTTCACCAGTCCCGCCACCTGGATGCTCGCCGCCTCGATATCGGCCTCCACTCGTCCCTTCTCGCCGACGGTGACGTTTCCCTGCTTGATCGTGATCTTGCCCTCGATACGGCCCTCGATCACGAGATCCTCCTCACCCTGGAGATCTCCTTTGAAAAACAGCGTTGGCCCGATTCGCGCCGGCGCCTTGACCGACGACGAAACGTTGGGGCGTACGGGAGCGACAACAGCAGGCGGGCGCTCTTCACTAATGTCACCGGGGTTCGTCTTCTTCCACATGTTCTTCATCTCCTTGGAGAAAGCCACCATTCTGAATCAGCGACCTCGCGTGGGACTGTGCGTGATATGAGGGGAAATTCCCAACGCCTAATCGTGGGTGAAAACCCTCATCGTCGAGGACATGATATCGTTCCCCTATGCTCTCGTCCGCGATTGTATTCCTTGCGCTCCTGCAATCACCAGAAATCGTTCGCACCGGCGACCCCGGGAAGCGGGGCTTCAGCGAATCCGACTTCCCTAGAATCCAGGAGCTTGCTTCCGGGATCTACTCTTACGAGCAGCTCCGCTCGGCGGGAGACGAGCGGTTCACGACCGTGAGCCTCATCGTCGTTACCTCCGCGGGTGTCCTCGTGGCCGACGGGCAGGGAAGCACGGAGGAAACCAAACGTCTCGCCTCTGAGGTCGCGAAGCTCACCTCGATTCCCATCACCCACGTCGTCATCGGCTCCGACCACGGCGACCACACGGCGGGCAACCACTCCTTCCCGAAGGGTATCGCAATCATCGCCCACCCCACGTCGAAAAAAGCACTCGCGACGATGACGCCTTCGGTTCCGATGCCGACGGAGCTCGTTCAGAAGGAGAAGACACTGCGCCTCGGCGAGAAGGAGATTCGCATCCTCTTTCTCGGGCGCGCCCACACCGGCGGGGACCTTGTCGTCTACCTTCCACAGGAGAAGATCCTCTTCATGAGCGAGGCCTACCTCAATCGGATCTTTCCGGCGATGCGCTCGGCCTACCCCTCGGAGTGGGTTGAGATGATCGAGCGCGCTCAGGCGATGGACGTCGATGTCTACGTCCCCGGCCACGGATTCGTGGAGTCCCCCGCGATCCTCGAGGAAGAGCTCGAAACTTTCCAAGAGGCGATACGGAAAGTCGTCGCCGAGGTGAAGAGGCTTCACGGACTCGGCCTCTCGCCCGACGAGGCGCTCCAAAAGTCGGACTTCGGCGAGCTCGAAACCTGGAGCCTCTCCCAGAGCCAGGCGCCGATCGCGATACGGAAAGTCTACGAAGAGATCGAGGGAAGACTGAAGTAAACCCATGGACGCCGGCCTTACGGATCGCGTTTTCCTCATCACGGGCGCCGCCGGCGGCATCGGCGTCGAGACCGCGCGCGCCTTTGCCTCCGAGGGAGCATCGCTCGTTCTTCACTACCAAAAGAACCGGGCGGGCGCCGAGTCTCTCGCGAAGGAGCTCGGAGTTCCCTCGCTCGTGTTGCAGGCGGACGTCGGCTCGGAAACCGACGTCGACCGGATGTACGCCGAGGCGTTGTCATTTTTTCCCCGTATCCACGGGGTCGTGGTGAACGCGGGGATCTGGGTCGCGGATGAGGTCCCGCTCCACCTTATGACGCTCGCTCAGTGGGGCAAAACCATGGAGACCGACCTCACGGGAGCGTTTCTCACGTGCCGGGGATTTCTCCGGCATCTCAAAGACGTGCCGCGAGACGAGGCCTCGATCGTCTTCGTCGCCTCGACTGCCGCTCTCTTCGGGGAAGAGAACCACACGGACTACTCGGCGGCGAAAGCGGCGATGGCCTATGGAATGACCCGGAGCCTGAAGAACGAGATCGTGCGGCTCGCCTCCCGCGGCCGCGTCAACTGCGTCTGTCCCGGATGGGTCATGACTCCCATGGCGGCCGCATCCATGGCCGACCCCTCTGCGGTGAACCGGGTGACCGCGACCATGGCCCTCCGGAAGATCGCGACTCCGGAAGACGTCGCGAGGTCCATCGTGTTCCTCTCCTCCTCCCGTCTCGCGGGTCACCTCAGCGGGACGATTCTTCCGCTCGCGGGCGGGATGGAAGGCCGCTGGCTCCATCGAGACTGAGCGATTGACCGCGCCGGTTCGCCTGACCCGCCGCTTCTACCGCCGCGACCCCGTGACGCTGGCGAAGGCGCTTCTCGGGAAGATCCTCGTACGCCGCCTGGAGGACGGAAGGGAGCTGGCGGGAAAGATCGTGGAGGTCGAGGCCTACCTCGGGACCAAAGACCGAGCCGCCCACAGCTTCGGAGGCCGCCGCACGGCGCGAAACGCCTCGATGTGGGGTGACGGCGGCCATGCTTACGTCTATTTCACGTACGGGATGCATTGGTGCGTGAACGTGGTTGCCGATCGCGAGGGAATACCTACGGCCTGCCTCCTCCGAGCGCTCGAACCCCTCGAGGGAATCGAGGAGATGAGGAAGCGGAGGGGCCGCGAGCGCGACACCGACCTGTGCTCCGGGCCGGCGAAGCTCACCCAGGCGCTCGGAATCGACCGAAAGCTCGACGGCGTGGACCTGGTGGAGAGTGGCGAACTCTGCATCATTCGGGGTCCGCGGTCCCACCAGGGCGTCAGGCGGTCACCCCGCGTCGGCGTCGCGTACGCGAAAGAGTGGGCGGGAAAGCCGCTGCGGTTCTTCCTCCAGGGCAACCCGCACGTGAGCGGCTAGACTAGAAAAAGTTCGAGGGCGCCGTTCCCCCCAAGAAACGGCGCCCTCTTTCGCGCGGAGAGAATTGAGTTAGTTGCGGCGACGACGATAGGCCGCGAGGCTCCCCAGCCCGAGAAGGAGGAGAAGTGCGCTGCCGGGTTCCGGCAGCACGTTGCTGATGTCAGCGTCCAGGACAGCGACGTTAAACGATCCGTCTGCGCCGACGGTTCCAGTGCCCGTGATCTCCGTATTCGTATAGTTGAATACGACCGGCGGGTCTCCAGGGCCCGGAGTAATTCCGTAGAAGTACGTCACGAGCGACGGATGTTTGACATCGATGCCAACCCCGCCGAAGGTAAGGATGCTTGAACCTAATCCGAATGCCGAGGCGGCGGGTGCTCCTGAGAACGTTCCCGAGAGAAGCACCGTCGGGACAAGAATCCCGGGGAATCCAAAGGCGGCCGGAACGGTGCCGGTCAGGACGAAACTTCCGCCAGAAGCGAACGTCCAGAAGGCCGGCCCTTCACCCGTGTTGGCGCCAGTCGTGAAATCGAGCTGACAGCCGACACAACTGAGATTGACGCCGGCATTGAACGGCGTGCCAACCCCCGTGATCGAGTTGAAGTCGATGTCCGTTCCCACTGCGGGCCCACCGGCACCATCGTAGGAGAGGTTCGACAGAGGGTTCTGGGCAACGTTCTGATCAATCTTGATCTCTGCGCTTTCGGCTGGGATCCCGCCGAGCAATCCAGCCGCCACGAGCGCTGCCAGCGCTCCCTTTGGCCAAGTCGTTCCAAGCTTAAAAACCATGTTGGTTCCTCCAAAAGACCGTTGACATTTCCCTCCTAGTGCAGGTTTGATGCCATCCCGAAAGTAGACCCTGCAGAATGGCAGTAATGCCTTTAGTTTCAGTTGAATGACGCCCGCGACCGTCCGTCGGTCGGAGCCACGGCAACCGCTACTCCGACCCGGTGTTTGTAATCCCGGCCGACACCTAAGGGGCGTGCCCCGGGGTATCTTCGTTTGCTTTTAGCGGGTTAGCTTCGCGTGGGGCACCGTCAAGGGATCTGACGGTTCCCAGCCCTTGGGTGGGGTATTGCGGGATGGGCTAGCGACGTCTCCGCTCGCCCTCTTCCGCCAGGGAGAAGGTGAATCGGATTGGGCCAGTCCCGGTACCCACGGCGAAGACGACCGACGAACCGGTCACGGCCCGCGCTTCGCCGGACTCCACTCGAATGCTCCCCGCTTGAAACCCGGGTGATTCGCTGAAGTCAAATTGCCACGCGCCTCGCCGGTTGCCCGAGTCTTCGACAAAGGCTTCGATGCGGTTCGTACCGCTGCTTGCCGGGCCGCGATTCGTTTGCGGGCCCGAGTTGTCCGTCTCCCTGGCTTGCGACCCATTCACCACGATTCTGCCGCGAACCCGTCCGTCAGCTGGGGGTAGGTCGAGGAAGCTCCTGTAGGTGAGTTGAAGCTCAGACGCCACATCCGTCCGCAAGCTGTTTACCGTCGAGTTGAGGCTCGTCGACGCACTCTTGAGGGTGGGATCCTGCCAGTACACAGTGGCGTTGTTAGTGAGCACAGTTCCGATGGGTGTTCCAGAAGGGACGCCGACGTCGATCTGCGCGACCCGCTGTTGGCCATTCGTCATCGTCCCCCAGCCACATTGGATGGGGCTGGTTCCACCGGAACAGCCTCCCGCCGTCCCATTGACGGTTACCTGAGGCGGAAGGTCATCGCGCATAAGCACGTTATTGGCCGTGCCGGGCCCATTGTTTGTGACGGTGATTGTGTAGACGAAGCTCCCCCCTCGCACAGCAGGTCCGCTGGCGCTCTTCGTGATGCTGAAACTCGCTCCCGCCGCCGTGGTTGTCGTGGTGGGGGCGCTCGTGGTGGTCGACGGGACACTCGTGGTCGTGCTGGTCGAGACCGTGGTCGTCGAACCGGCCGTAGTCGTCGTGGTTGGCGCGGTAGTGGTGGTGGTCGTCGAACCTGCGGTGGTCGTGCTGGAACCCGCGGTCGTTGACGACGATCCCGCCGATGTCGTCGTGGAGCTGCCGATGCTCGTCGTGGTGGACGACCCAGTCGAAGTGGTTGTCGTCGAGCCGCCCACGACGGTGGTCGTGGTTGACCCCGGGATTGTCGTCGTCGTACCACCCACGACGGTAGTAGTGGTCGTCGAGCCGCCGCCCCCGACCGTCGTCGTCGAGCCGCCTCCGCCACCCGTAGACGTCGTGGTTGTCGACGAGCCGGAACCGATCGCAGTCGAGGTCGATGAGCTCGATGGGCTTGACGTGGTGATTCCGCCGACCGGACCCGTCGTGGTCGTGTCCGATCCGCCGCCGAGCAGCAGGAGCGCCGCCCCCGCGCCTCCGGCGCCGCCGATGATGCCGAGGGTCTTTCCGCTGATTCCCCCGCCCGCGGTCGCGCCCTCCGTCCCAATGACGTTCATGAAGCGCGAGATGCCGTCTGCCTGGAATCCGGGCGGCATCGGGGTCGCCCCGGCACGGGTGGCTCCGACGGCGATGTCCGGATTCTCCCCGGTATAGTAGGCGGTCTCGGGGTCGCGCCTCTTGCACTCGTCTCCCGAGGCGACCGGGACGGTTCGCTCCTCGGTTCGAAAGGCGGTGTAGCTCCGGGTGACGAGCTCGAGGTAGGAGGTGACTCCCGGGGTGTTTGCTTCCGCCTTCGGCGCGATGGTGCGGCCTCCCTGCGGGCCGAGCGTGAGCTCGACGTAGTAGTAATCCGGGTGCGCCGTGGAGCGGAAATAGAACTTGGCGGTCTGGATGTCTTCGGGAGGCACGAACGAGGATTGGATCAGCAGGAACTGATCTACGGGCCAGCATTCGATCGGATCGTGGACGATCTCGACCTCACCCTGGGCTCCAAGAGCAACCCCGCTACAAACGAGCATCAAGGGCAAAAAACATCCAAACTGCTTCAACCGACACGCCTCCGCTTGGGGGGAAAGCCCATCGTGGCACCGGGCTCGCACGTTTGTCAACGTGTCTATGAGTATCGGGGGTGGATCAGGCGCGGTTCTTGATTACCCGTTGCGCGGCGTTCGCTCCGCAGGCTCCCGTGATGCCGCCGCCGGGATGGGTAGCGGCCCCCGCGAGATAGAGGCCAACGATTGGTGTCTCGTAACGGGACCAGCCAGGCACGGGGCGCATGAAGAACATCTGATCGAGCGCCATCTCGCCCTGGTGCCAGTTTCCCTCGGGAAGCCCGAGCTCGCGCTCGTAGTCCTCCGGGGTCCAGAGGCGATGGTGGAGGACCGAGCCCTTGACGTTGGGTGCGTATTCCGAGAGCCGATCCAGGATCGCACCGGTCAGGGCGTCTTTCGAGCTCGCCCAGCTCCCCTCCCGCAAACGGTAAGGAGCGAACTGAGCAGTGACGCTCACCACGTGCTTTCCCTCGGGGGCGAGGCCGCGGTCGACCAGCGAGGGAATGACCGCCGTGAGAAGAGGTCTCTCCGAGAACTTTCCGTACTTCGCCGCATCGTAGGCGCGCTCGTAGTCGTCGAGGCTCTCGCCAATCTGAATGAGCGCGCGGTGATGAGGTGCCGCTTCTTTCCCCGGCCGGCAGCGAAAGTCGGGAAGCTCCGAAACCGCGAGGTTCAGCTTCGCGGTGACGCCGCGGTAGCGGATCTTGTCAATCTCGGAGACGAAGCTCGGCGGAAGGTCCGTCGGGCTGCCAATTTCGCGAAACGTCGTCCGGGGAGCGAGTCCCGACAAAACCACGGAAGCGCGAAGGGACTCGCCATTCTCGAGGGTGACTCCGGCCGCGCGCCCGTTCTCGACGAGGAGCCGCGAAACACGGGCGCCCGTGCGAATCGTGCCTCCGCGCGCCTCGAGGGACTTCGCGAGGGCCTGGGTGACGCCTCCCGAGCCGCCGCGTGCGAGCTTTCGAGGGGACAGGTTCTGATACAGATAGAGAGCCGACGTTCCCGACGCCTTCGCCCCGAGGCAGACGCCTTCGAGTGCGCCGGCGGCGACGGCCGCTTTCACCAGAGGGTGCTCGAACCATTCGCTGAGGAAGTCCTCGAGCCCCATCGGAAGGATCCTCAGGAGCTCGTGCATCGGCCGGGCTCCGAGCTGACGGAAACCCCAGCCGAGCCGCAAAAGCTCGAGGAGGTCCGCCCCGGTCTCGATCGACGGCTGCGGCGCCGGCTTCGAAAAAAGCGGTTTCAAGAAGCCCGAGATCTTCTCGACGAGCTCCGTGAACCGGGGGTAAGCCTCGGCATCTTTCGCGGAATACTTCCGGATCTCCGAAGCACTCACTGCCGCGTCTTTGTGGAGAAGAAGACCCGAGCCCTCGCGGGAGGGGGCGAAGACCACGGGATCGAGCGTTGCGAGCTCGAGACCATGCCGCTCGAGATCGAGGTCCGCGATTACCTGGGGCAGGAGAAGCCCGCAGTTGTCCGGTCCGACCGAAGCGCGAAAACCCGGCGCGAACTCTTCGGTCGAGGTGAGGCCCCCGATCGCGTTCCTCTTTTCCAGCACCAGGACTTTCATCCCCGCGCGGGCGAGATAGGAAGCGGCGGTGAGTCCGTTCGCGCCCGAACCGATGACGATGGCGTCGGTCATGATGCGTCCTTCAGCATTTCGAGCGCGGCGAGCTTTCCGGGAGCACCCATGACGCCGCCACCCGGATGGGCGCCCGAGCCCGCGAGATAAAGTCCGTCGATGGGGGTCCGGAACTGGGCCCAGCCGGCGACGGGCCGCAAGAAGAAGAGCTGATCGAGGCTGAGCTCGCCGTGGAAGATGTTCCCCTCGGTGAGGCCTATCTTCTGCTCCATGTCCCAGGGCGAGAGCACCTGGCGCCCGATGATGGCCTTCTTCAGGTTGGGCGCGTACTCCGAGAGAGTGTCGACGACGGCATCTCCGAACGCCTCACGCTTCTGCTCCCAGGTGCCCTCTCTCAGCCGATACGGGGCGTACTGCACGAAGATGGACATCACGTGCTTTCCGGGAGGCGCCATCGAGGGATCGATGGTCGAGGGAATCATCACGTCCATGTAGGGTTTGCTCGAGAAGTCTCCGTACTTCGCCTCGTCGTACGCCCGCTCGATGTAGTCCATGCTCGGGCTGATGGAGATGGCTCCTTTCAGGTGCGGTCCCTCTCCCGGAAGACAGGTGAAGCTCGGAAGCTCCGAAAGAGCGAGGTTCACCTTTCCCGAGGAGCCGCGGATCTTGAAACGCTTCACGTCGGCGACGAAATCCGCCGGCAGATCCTTCTCCTCCACCATCTTGAGAAACGTCCTCTTGGGATCGGCGCTCGAGGCCACCTGATCCGCCTGGATCTCCTCGCCACTCTCGAGAACCACGCCCGTCGCCCGGCCGTTCCGGGTCAGGACCCGGGCGATACCCGCGCCGGTGCGAATCTCGGCTCCGAGGCTCCGGGCCGACGAGGCCAGAGCGTTCGCGACCGAGCCCATGCCTCCTTTGGCGAAACCCCAGGAGCGGGAGACGCCGTCGATCTCCCCCATATAGTGATGGAGGAGAACGTAGGCTGAGCCGGGAGAGCGAGGGGAGAGAAACGTTCCGATGATGCCGCTCGCGGACATCGTCGCTTTCAGAGGATCGCACTCGAACCACCGGTCGAGGTAGTCGGCGGCGGACGAGGTCATGAGACGCGCGAGATCGTAGAAACGGCGGTTGCCGAGGCTCTTGATGTGCTTCGCAAGCTGATTGAATCCCGCGAGATCCGAGGGACGAAGAGACGTCGGCTCCGGCGGCCGCATCATCAGGAACTCTCTCACCGCCCGCGCCATGTGGTGCATGTGGAGGCCGAACCGCCCGTAGTTGTCGGCGTCCTTTCGCGAGAAGCGCGCGATTTCCATGCGCGTTTTCTCAGAGTCGTGCCAGCGCGCGAGATAGCGCCCGTCGGGAAGCGGGGTGAACGTGCCGTCGAGCGAAAGTAGCTGAAGGCCGTGTTTCGCCAGCTCCAGCTCTTCGATGATCTCCGGACGCAGCAGGCTCACCACATAGGAGAACACGGTGAACTTGAACCCAGGGATGATCTCCTCGGTGACGGTCGCCCCGCCGATGAGATCGCGCTTCTCGAGAACGACGACTTTTTTCCCCGCTCGAGCCAGGTAAGCAGCAGCGACCAGGCCGTTATGACCCGCACCGATGACGATGCAGTCGTATTTGCCCATATTGTGACCTATCATATTGCAATGTGGACAGAAAGCAAAGTACACTGACTCGAGTTGCGGAGGTTTGTCTAGATGGCCGTCGGCACCCCATTTCATTCCCGAACCGAGCCCTTGTGTACCAGTCTTCGCTGGAAGCAGTGGTCGGGGTATTTCGTCGCCGTCGCGTACGACGACTTCCACGATCCGGAGTACCACGCAATCCGCAACGGTGCCGGCCTCATCGACGTCTCTCCTCTTTATAAGTACGACATCGAGGGGCCGGACGCGATGCGCCTGGTCGACCGCCTGATCACCCGCAACGCCTCGAAGTGTCAGATCGGGCAGGTCCTCTACGCCGCCTGGTGCGACGAGAGCGGGAAGGTCATCCAGGACGGCTGCTTCCAGAGGCTCGCGAAAGACCACTTTCGCGCGAGTGCCGCCGATCAGTCACTCGTCTGGTTCGGTCTCAACGCCGAAGGGATGGACGTCCAGATCGAAGACGTCTCGGAGAAATACGCGGCGCTCGCTCTCCAGGGGCCGCGCTCCCGCGAGGTCCTCGCGAGAATCTGGAGCAAGGACCTTTCGAAGCTGGGCTTCTTCCGGCTCGGCACAACCGAGCTCTCGGGGGTTCCCGCCGTAGTGACCCGCACGGGATATACGGGAGATCTGGGCTACGAGATTTGGGCTGCGGCCGCGCACGCGGAAAAGCTCTGGGATGCGGTCGCGGGTGCGGGCGAAGGACTCGGTCTCGAGCCCGCGGGAATCGTCGCTCTCGACCGCGCGCGCCTCGAGGCGGGATTCCCGCTCATCGACGTCGACTTCTGGAACGCGGAGAAAGTCTTTGTCGAAGGCCAGAAATCGTCCCCCTACGAGATCAACATGGGCTGGGCGGTCAATCTCAAGAAGCCGCATTTCGTCGGCAAGCCCGCGCTTGTCGAAGAGCAGAAGAAGGGCACCGAGCGCTTCCTCGTCGGGATAGAAGTGACGTTTCGCGAGATCGAGCGGCTCTACTCGCTCGAGGCGCTCGCGCCCCAGCTCACGAACGAGATCTCGCGGGTAGGCGTTCCCGTCTACTCCGGCGGCCGCCAGGTGGGGAAGGCCACGTCGAGCGGCTGGTCGACGCTCCTGAAGAAGTTCATCGCCCTCGCGACCGTCGATCGCGGATACGAGGCTCCAGGGACTCCGCTCGATCTCGAGTTCACCATCGAGTTCGTGAGAAGGCGGGCCCACGCTCACGTGGCAGCCCTCCCGTTCTTCGATCCGGAACGCAAGCGGAGCGTCCCATGAGAGCTCGCATGGAAATCCTCGAGTCCTCCCTGGTCTCGAGGATCGTCGACGAGGCGCTCTCGGTACTGGAAAAGACCGGCGTCCTCGTCGAGAACCCGCACGCCTTCGCGCGGCTCGTCGACGTCGGCTTTCAGGGAAACGAGGAGACGCACCGCATCACGTTTCCTCGAAAGGCTCTCGACGAGGCTCTCGCCTCGGCGCCGTCATCGCTCACGCTTCACGATCGGGACGGGAATCCGTCCGCCACCCTCGAGGGAGACAACGTCCACTTCGTTCCCGCGTCCTCGGCGCTTCGAATCCTCGACAGGAAGACGCAGGAGATTCGCGAAGGGGATTCGAAAGACTTCGTCGACTACGTGAAGATCGCGGACGGGCTCAAGAACATCTCGTACCTCTCGACCGCCTTCATCCCCAGGGACATCCCCCAGGACATCGCCGACGCCTGGCGCCTCTACATGGTGCTCGCGTTCTCGAAACGGCCCATCGTGTCGGGCGCCTTCACTCACTACGGGGTTCCCCGGATGGGCGAGATCATGAGCTACTTCCGCGCAGGCCGGGAAGATCTGGTGAAAAAGCCGATGTCGATCTTCACCTGCTGCCCGAATACCCCTCTTCGCTGGGGCGAGGACCCCATCAGCAACATCATCGACTGCGCCGAGTGGGGGATTCCGATAGAGATCGTCCCCGTGCTGCTCCTCGGGATGATCTCCCCCTCGACCACCGTGGGAGCCCTCGTGCTCCACACCGCGGAGGTCGTGAGCGGTCTCGCCATCGCTCAGAAGATCCGCCCGGGAACTCCCGTTCTCTTCGGAGGCGCTCCCGCGAGCTTCCACATGAGGCTCATGACGAACCCCATGACCGCGGTCGAAGCCCTCCAGGTCTACTGCGGCTACGCCCAGGTGGCGAAGTATCTGAAGCTTCCCTGTCAGGCCTACATGGCGCTCTCGGACTCCAAGTTCAACGACCCTCAAGCAGGCTTCGAATCGGGAACGGGGGCCTTTCTCGCGGCGCTCGCGGGCATCAACTCCGTCTCGGGTCCGGGAATGCTGGATTACGTGAACTGCTTCAGCCTCGAGAAGCTCACCTTCGACGACGAGATCGTGGCCCACGCGAAGCGCTTCGTGAGGCCCGTCGAGGTCCGGGATGACCTCCCCACCCAGCCTCTCATCGACGAGCTGGTGCGGGACAAGCACCTGATGATGTCCGAGCACACCCTCGAGCACTGGCCCGAGGAGCTGTATCTGCCGGGCCCGATGATCGACCGCACGAACTGGGACCAGTGGAGAGGGGAAGGTGAAAAGACGTTTCGCGATCGCGCGGCGGGAGTCATCGCCGAGTGTCTCGAAAACTACGAGGTAGAGCCTCTCGAAGAGAAGCTCCATCTCCAGATCCGCGATCTGTTCCAAAGGACGGCGGACGACAAGAACGTTCGTCTGCCCGCCTTCGAGTAAACACCATGACGGACTACGCGTTCATGAACCAGCTCCTCTACGAAGGGAAGCACAAAGAAGTCAAAGCCATGACCGAGGAGGCGCTCGCCCTCGGTCTCGACGTCGATGAAGTCCTCGAGGACGGCCTCATCGCCGGAATGCGGGTCGTGGGCGAGGACTTCAAGCACAACCGCATCTTCGTCCCCGAAGTGCTCCTCGCGGCGCGGGCAATGAAAGCGGGAATGGCGGTTCTTCGGCCCCTCCTCATCAACCGCAAGGACGCGGGAAGCCTGGGGACGGTCGTCATGGGAACGGTGAAGGGCGACCTCCACGACATCGGAAAGAACCTGGTGGGGATGATGGCGGAAGGCGCCGGGTTCACCATCGTCGACCTCGGGACCGACACCAGCGCCGATGAGTTCATTCGCGCGGTCGAAGACAACGACGCCGCGATCCTGGGGATGAGCGCTCTGCTCACGACGACGATGATCTACATGAAGACGGTGGTCGACACAGTGCGCGGTAAGGGTCTCGACGTGAAGATCGCCGTCGGGGGCGCGCCGGTGACCCCGCAATTCTGTAAAGACATCGGGGCCGACGGCTACGCCGCGGATGCCGCGAGCGCCGTCGAGCTCTTCAAGAAGCTCGTCGCCGCCCGGAAAGAGGCGCGGGCCGCCGTTCGATGAGTCTGACGTCATGAGCAGGCTCTTCGTCGACCATCGCGAGGCACCCGTTTCCGCGGGCGCGTCCCTCTTCGACTGCGCGGAGAAGATCGGGATCCAGGTCCCGACTTCCTGCGTGAAGCAGGGGAAGTGCCGCGAGTGCCTTCTGGAGATCGAGGAGGGAGACGCTCTCCTCTCGGGCCGGACGTCCGAGGAGGCGCACCTCGACGGCAAATTTCGCCTCGCGTGCCGCACCCGCATCATCGACGAAGGCGGCGAAGGCACGATCCGCTGCCACACGATGCGGCGGGGATCGATGAGGGTCGTCGACGAGGCGACCGACCTCCCCGAGGTCGAACTTCGACTGGATCCCCGGGTCGCGCACGGCCACGGGATCGCGCTCGACCTCGGAACCACCACGGTCGCGATGCGCCTCTACAACCTCGAGACCGGCACCCTCGTCGCGAGCCAGTCGTTCGAGAACCCCCAGCGCTTCGGGGGCTCGGACATCATGGCGCGCATCCACTACGACACCCATCACAAGGGACGGCTCCTCCAGAGGACTCTTCTCGGTTACCTCCAGCACGCCATCGAGAGGTTTCCGGTTTCCGCCGAGAGCATCGTGGAAATGACGGTGGCCGCGAACACCACGATGCGGGATCTCTTCTTCGGCCTCGACGTGCACTCGATCGGGCAGAAGCCGTACCGCTCCTCGACCGAGCACGATCTCAAAACCGGGAAGAGAAGAACCACGGCCCTCACCACGGAGGCGAAACGGCTCCGGCTTCCCCTCCACCCCGAGGCGCGGGTCTACGGCCTTCCCCTTCTCGGCAGCCACGTTGGCGCGGACGCCGCCGCTTGCCTTCTCGCGACCGGCCTCGCCGAGCGAGAAGGAGTCTCCGTGGTCATGGACATCGGGACCAACACCGAGCTCCTCGTGGGGAATCGCGACCGGATCGTCGCCGCCTCCTGCCCCGCCGGCCCGGCGTTCGAAGGGGGCGGCGTTCTCTGTGGGATGCCCGCTCTCGACGGCGCCATCGAGCGCGTCTCCATCGCCGACGACGGACGGGTCTCGCTCCAGGTGATCGGCGGGACGAACCCCGAGGGAATCTGCGGCTCAGGACTGGTGGATCTTCTCTCCGAGCTTCTGCGCACCGAACGAATGAACGCCCAGGGACGCCTCGGCGAGGGAATCGACCGATTCGTCGTCGATCCGGCGAACGACATCTTCTTCACGGAAATGGATATCAACGAGCTCGCGCAGGCGAAGGGTGCGAACGTGGCCGGACTCCGCATCGCTCTCGACGTCTTCGGGATTCGCCTCGAGGACATCGAGCGCTTCTATCTCGCGGGAGGCTTCGCCCGGCACATCGACCCCGATGCCGGGCGCCGCATCGGCCTTCTTCCGCCTCTTCCCGAGGAGAAGCTGGTCCGGGTGGGAAACGCCGCCCTCGAGGGGGCCGCGCGCGTCCTTCTTTCGGAGACGCGCCGGCAGGAGCTGGACGAGCTGGCGCTTAGGGTGGAGCACGTCGAGCTCGAGACTCACGAGACGTTCTTCGACTTTTTCGTCGAAGGCTGTCAGTTCGTTCCCATCGGAGCGGAGGTGCTGCATTGATCCACCTCCACGAATACGCTCGCCTCCTGGGCTACCCGCCAGGAAAGCCTCTCGAGGGCGACGTCCTCGTGCGGGCGGAAGAGGCGCTCGACTGGTACCGTCAGCATGGACAGCCGCGCGTATACACCCGCGTCGTCGGAAGCGAGACCCTCGCCGCCATCACCGCGGGCCCGGAAGTCGAAGACGAGGTCGCAAAACGCTGGGAAGAGGATCGCGTCGACGAAGCCTACTTCCTCGACCGCCTCGCGGCCGCCGTCGCCGAGCACCTCGCCGCCTCGCTCGGGAGCGGGAAAAGCCCCGGACACAGGGGATTCCCCATCGAGGAGCAGTCGAAGCTCTATGCGCTCGTCGCGCCCAATTCGATCGAGCTTCTTTCGTCGGGAATGCTGAGGCCGGTCCACTCCATCCTCGCCGTGTATGGGCCGGAGGATGCTTCGATCTCACCCTGCTCGAGCTGCGACTGGCACTGCAGCTTCCGGAGAAAAGCCGCGTGAAGCTTCTCGAAGCCTTGAGAGACCGCGTCCTCCTTGGAGACGGCGCCATGGGGACCCAGCTCCAGCAGGCCGGGCTTCCCCCCGGCGGTTGCGGCGAGGCCTGGAACCTCGACGCGCCCGAGAAGATTCTTGCGATCCAGAGGGCCTACGTGGACGCCGGCTCCGATTGCCTGATTACCAACACCTTCGGCGCCTCTCGGATCATGCTCGAGCGGCACGACGAGGAGGGCCGGGTCCGCGAGATCAACCGCGCCGCCGTCGACATCGCGCGCCGCGCGTTCTCTTTGGGCGGAGAACGGGAAGGATACGTCCTCGGCGACATCGGTCCGTTCGGCGGACTGATGGAGCCCTACGGCGAGATTCCCATGGCGCTGGTTGCGAAAGCGTTCGCCGAGCAGGCCGAGGCGCTGGTGTCGGGCGGGGTCGATGCCATCATCATCGAGACCCAGACCGCGCTCGAGGAGCTCGGAATCGCGATCGCGGCGGCGAAGGCCGCGGGAGCGAAAGCGGTCATCGGCTCGATGGCGTTCGACAAGATGCAGGAGGGCGACGAGGTCCGCACCATGATGGGCACGAGCCCCGAGCAGGCGGCGGAGTTCATGGCGGAGGCCGGCTGCGACATCGTGGCCCTCAACTGCGGGACGCGCATCGACCTCCGACTCGCCGTCGACATCGCGAAACGCTACCGATCGGTGGCGAGCCTTCCGATCATGGCGCAGCCGAACGCCGGGCTTCCGGTGCTCGAGAACATGAAGGTTCTCTACAAGGAAACGCCCGAGGAGATGGCCCAGGGCCTCGAAACACTCCTCGAAGCCGGCGTCGCCATCGTTGGCGGCTGCTGCGGGTCGACCCCCGCCCACATTCGCAAGTTCCGGGAGGTATTGGATCGTGTCAGCAAAAGTTCAGCTCGGGCCTGAGAACCAGGACGCGGAGAAGCTCCTCCCTTCCGTGAAGGACGACGGCTCGGGGGTAGGCATCAACTACACCGACGCCTACGTCAAGGCAATCAAGCTCACGCTCGAGGACGGCCGGAAGATCTCGGTGAAGCGCCGCGGACTGAAGCTCACCTTCACCATCGGCGATCGCGCCGGAGACGGCCTCCTGCGGCGGCTCCAGCACGGCCCGGACGAGAAGAACATGCTGCGCGAGGCGCTGAAGGAAGCCGCCCAGAACGCCGGCGCCGCGTTCGACGTCGAAGGCGGCGTGATGGTGCTGGAGCTGACCGAAACGTAGGGAGATTCTCACCTTTCGGATAGGGCGGGTGGCTTTCTGGATTGGCCGGGGGCGGCCCCGAGGGCTTTTCTCATGGGCAGGAGCGCGGCCTCGAGAGACTCGCGCGGAACGTCGTTGATGATGGGCTCGACCATCCAGCGGATCGGGAGGGGAATGGTGCGGCTCAGGCTGATGGACTCGCACTCCACCACCACCCCGCCGTCCTCCTGCTGGAACCGCCAATAGGAGTTGAGCCTCCAGAGAAA
Organism: uncultured Acidobacteriota bacterium; assembly: GCA_964553925.1. GTDB lineage: Bacteria > Acidobacteriota > Vicinamibacteria > Marinacidobacterales > SMYC01 > DAISKN01. The sequence continues at coordinate 30,668 of CAZKNR010000264.1, read as the reverse complement.
GCCCTGGTCGTCTCCGACCGGCTTTTCCCTCTCGCGCGGGGTACCGGGGCTGTCGAGCTCGGCGATGCGCGTCGCCTCGCTCCGGCTCGCCGCGCGGCCGGTTCCGACACTGCGGTAGCTCACCTCGTGGTCGGTGTTGTAATGCACGGTGATGACTTTCTTGCGCCGGAGCCGGAGGAAGATATCGAATACCTCCGCTTGCCGGGAAACGAGACGTGAGTCCTCCACCTCCTCGAAGTAGTCCTGATGGCGATCGTAGTCCTGCACCCAGGCGAGCAGCGCCTCGACCTTCGCCCCGGGGACGAACGTCACCCCATACCAGTGGTGCACGAGGCCTTTTGGGATCTCTATCTTTCCCCCTTCTTCGCTCTTGGTCTGAAGCTCCCGGACGTAGGCCCCCGTGCGAATCTTCGACAGGATCTCTTGAGTTACCCGGACATCGAGGAAGTCCCGGACCAGAAAACCGTCTTTCGACGCCAGCTCCTTTTCGATACGCGCCTCGGTGAGTTTCTTGTAGGTCTCCCAGGCGGCGAGCGTGTCGTCCTGGAGCTTTGCTGCCCGTGCCGGGATAGAGCTGAGCGGCAATAGCAGAAGGGCAAGCGGGAGGCCGAACTTTCTCATCGCGCTCTCCAGTCTGAAGAGACTAGCGTGATTCGGGGCCGGCTTCAAGGGGCGGCTTTCCAGCTTGAATAGCCGGTTCTCTTGGGCTAGTCTCCCGCCTTCAGGTTCTTTCGCCATGCCGCTCGAACCCGGGACCCGGCTCGGAAACTACGAGATCATCGCACTCCTCGGCGCGGGAGGGATGGGCGAGGTCTACCGCGCCCGGGACACCGAGCTGAAGCGGGAAGTCGCGATCAAGGTGCTGCTCGAGGCGTTCGCCCGCGACTCGGAGCGGATCGCCCGATTCGAGCGCGAGGCCCGCATGATCGCGCAGGTCATCCATCCCAACATCGGCGTTCTCCACGACCTCAAGCGCGAGGGCGATCTCGTCTACCTGGTGCTGGAGCTCATCCCCGGGGAGACTCTCGCCGATAGGCTGAAGCGCGGCGCGCTTCCGCTGCGGGAGACGCTCTCGCTTTTCCGTCAGATCGCCTTGGCTCTCGAAGCCACCCACGCGCGAGGGGTCATCCACCGCGACCTCAAACCGGAGAACGTCAAGATCACCGCGGAAGGCATCGTCAAGGTGTTGGACTTCGGGCTCGCCAAGGAAACTTTCGAGCCGGCGGAGAGGGATCTCTCCGTGACCCGCACCGGGCCTCAAAAGATCACCGTGGACCGAGCGATCGTCGGAACGGTGGCCTACATGAGCCCGGAGCAGGCACGAGGTCACGCTCTCGACAAGAGGACCGACATCTGGTCCTTCGGCTGCTGTCTGTTCGAGGTTCTCTCCGGCGAGCGCCCTTTCCAAGGGACCAGCATCACCGACGTGCTCGCGGCCGTGATCAAGGAGGAGCCCGACTTCGGGGTTCTTCCTCCGGACGTCCCCACGTGCATCGGGAACCTCCTGCGCCGCTGTCTCCAGAAAGACCTGAACCAGAGACTTCGGGACATCGGGGACGCGCGCTTCGAGATCGAAGATGCTCTTGAGGCCCGTCCGGCTCCGAAGCTCGAGCACCCGCCGAGAAAATTCGGAGGCGTCGCCGCTATCTCGATTGCTCTCGCTTTTGCCGCGGGATTTCTCGTGAAGAGTCTCCTTTCCGTGAACGTCCCCCCGCCTGCCGAAGGTGTCCGCCGCTTCGCCCTCGAGCTACCGCCGACCGAGCCGATGGCGCTCGACACAGGTCCGGCACTCTCCATTTCCTCCGATGGCTCGAGCCTTATCTACACCGTTCAACGCGGTGACGCGACGGAGCTTCACCGTCGTTTCATGGACCAACTCGTGCCCACGAGGCTCAGCGGGACCGAGGGCGCGCAGGGCCCCTTCTTCCGCTTCTCCACGGACGATCTCGGCTTTTTCGCGAAGTCCCAGCTCTACCGAATGTCCCCGGGTGATTCCTCGCCGGTGCGTCTCAGCGAGAGTGCGAACCCCCGCGGTGCGAGCTGGGTCGGGGAGCAAATCGTCTTCTCGCCTCGAACCGAAGGCGGGCTTTCCGTGATGAGCTCTCGCGGCGCTGCCCCCACCTCTTTAACGGAGCTGGATGTGGACAAAGGGGAAAGGAGCCATCGCTGGCCGTCGATCCTTCCCGGCGGCAACCACATGCTCTTCACCTGCTGGACGGCGGAGGGATTCGACGTGGAGATGCTGAATCTCCAGAGTCGCGAGCGAAAGCTCCTGGTGAAAGACGGCTCGTATGCCCGCTTCGTTCCTACGGGACACCTTCTGTTCGTCCGCGACTCCGCGCTCATGGCGGTGGCTTTCGACCCTTCGGACGAAAACGTCGTAGGCGAGCCGATGAAAATCGTAGAGGACATTCACTTCGACCGTCTCACGGGAGCGGCGTTCTATGACGTCTCCTCGGACGGGACTCTGGTTTACGCCCCCCGGGAAGAGGAGCGCGAGGAGATCTACGGGAGACTTCTTACTCTCCGCCGTGACGGCGCCGCCCGTCTGCTCAATCCCATTTCCCGCGCCTACCAGGTCCCCCGTCTATCGCTTTCGGGGAAGAGTGTCCTGACGATCCTGACGGAGCGAGGAGGAACCGACGTCTGGTCCATGGAGCTCGAACGGGCCACGATGACCCGAATCACGTTCGACGGACAAAACGGCGTCGCCGTCTGGCACCCCGATGGAAATCAAATCGCTTTCACCGCCGAGCGTGGAGGGGCGTTCAACCTCTTCTCGAAAGCCATCGACTCCTCCGAGCCGGAAAGACGCCTCACCGAAAGCCCCAACACGCAGTTCCCGACCTCCTGGTCGCCCGACGGAAGCGAGCTCGCGTTCGTCGAGTTCGACCCCGAGACCGGGTTCGACGTCTGGATCTGGCGCAAGAGAGGCCATGGGGGAAAGTCCGAACCGTTCCAGAATTCGACGTTCAACGAGAGCGCCGCGGTTTTCTCCCCCGATGGCCGCTTCCTTGCGTACGTCTCGAACGAGACCGGAGAGGACGAAGTCTACGTACGCCCCGCCGACGGCTCCTCCGGCAAGTGGCGGATTTCGACCGCCGGGGGACGCGAGCCGGTGTGGAGAGGTGACGGAGCCGAGCTCTTCTATCGCGACGAAGAGTGGATGATGGCGGTCTCGATCGACGCTGAGGGAGGCTTCGAGCCCGGAGCTCCCCGTCCTCTCTTCGAAGCCCCGTTCGACGAGGCGGGAGCTCCCTACGCCAACTACGATGTCACGGAAGACGGCTCCGAGTTCGTGATGGTCCGGACCGACGAGGGTCGTGAGGCGAAACGACTCGTCGTCGTGACGAACTGGTTCTCCGAGCTGAGGGAGCAAGTTCCAGTCCAGCCCTGAAGGTCGCGCGGCACGTCGACCCGGTCTGCTCCACCCGAATGTTGCCCGCGTAAGTTTTTCGCGAAAGAATGGACCCGGTTCCATGATCGGTGCAAAGGAGGAAGAAGACTCTCCCCTGGAGAACCGCGTCCTTCGGGCGCGGGCTCGGGGTGAGATGTCCGCCGACGCCGCCTTCGAGGCGCTGTTTCAGGAGTATCGGCGCATCGTCGCCTCGTGGCTCGCGGTGCGTGTGGACAGCGGTTCGGTAGACGACCTCGCGCAGGACGTCTGGCTGATTTTCTATGGCCGCTTTCGTCGCTGGGAGTTCGGCGCTGAGATGGAGTCGAGGGAAGCCCGGCCGGTGCTGAGCTTCTTGTTTCGCACGTGCCAGTTCGTGGCGCGAGGCCACCTGCGGCTCGCCCGATCGCGGAGAAGCGACCCTCTGGAGGAAGCGGGGGAGAAAATCGCGGCAAGCGGGCCCGATACCCTTCTCCGCGGCCTCGATGCGGCGAATGCGTTGTCCCTCGCTCGCCGCATCTGTCCGGAGGAGGAGGTCGACGTGCTTCTCGCAAAGCTCGCGGGAATGTCGGCGCGGGAGGTCGCGAGGACGCTCTCCATCACCGAAGCGGTCGTCGATCACCGGTACCGCGACGCTCTGGCGCGTCTGCGCTCGACGCTGAAGGTTGGGTCATGACGGAGCCGAGCGAAATGCCCGAGGAAATCGGAGCTCGTCTCGGGCTCGAGTGGCGCTCGCTCCTCGAGGCGTTCTCCGCCCGGAAGAGGAGCCCGCTCGATTTTGCCCCGGGTCGCCGGATAGCCGTCTCCCGCGTGGCGCTCCTGGCGCAGCTCGAGGAAGTCCGGGAGGAATGGACGTCCATCAAGAACCTCGTCGACGCGGAGATGGGCGGGAGGTTCGCGAACGCCGCCTGGACGCTGAAGGACCTCCTCGCGCACCTCGCCTCCTGGGCCCGTGAGTTCGGAAGCGAGATCGCGACCGTCGCGCGAAAGGAGAGCTTCGATTACGCCATTCCGTTCGCGATGTCGATCCTCGGTCCGAACCAGTGGAACGAGCGGGAGGTCCAGGCTCGGCGGGAGCGCGCGCTCGAGGAAATCTTCCGCGAGTTCGAGGAGGAGACCGCGAGGCTCCAGGAGCTGGTGATCGGAATGGAAGAAACCCTCCTCTATCAGCCCGCCCCGTTCCCGCTCGCTCCTTCAGGAAACCAGACGGAACGCTTGCCCGTCACGCCGGCCTTCCTCGTCTTGGGAAAGTGCCTCCACGATCGCTACCACTTCGCGCAGATCCGAAAGCTCCTGGCTCGCATCCGCGAGTAGTCGGTATTACTGGGGCTCGAAGCCGAGACGCCTCGAGACCTCGTCGGCGCGCGCCTTCACCAACGCTCCCAGCGCTCGAAGCGCCGGTGTCTCGAGCCGGGCGCTCGGACCGCCGACGCTCAAGCTCGCGTACGGCTTGTTCATCGGGACACGGATGACCGCTCCCGCGGCGGCGTAGCCCTCTTCGAGCTCCCCGCTGACCGTGGCGAATCCGTCATCGCGCACTCGCGAGAGCTCCGCCTCCAGATCCTCGAGGCTCACGATGGTGCGCTCGGTGAAGCGAGTGAGAGGAGCCGCGAGAAGCTCCGACGTCTTCGCTTTCGGAAGCTCCGCGAGAAGCGCCTTGCCGGTCGAGGTGGCATGGAGAGCCCAGGAAGTCCCGAGAGACGGCGAAGCGCCCACGAGATGGGCTCCGAGAACTTCGTCCAGGATCAGCATCTTCCCCTGGGAGAGCACCTCGAGTGTCGCCGTCTCGGCCGTTTCTTCCGCGAGCGCCTCGAGCTCCGCATGGACGGTCTCTCGAAGACTGACGGCCCGGAGAGCTCTGGCCCCGAGAACGACCGTCTCCGGTCCGAGACGGTAACGCGCGTTTCCCGGGTTGCGGGTGACCAGTCCCTCGCTTTCGAGCGCTGCCAGGAGGCGATGGGTCGTGCTGCGGCTCAGTCCCGCTTCGCTCGCGAGCTCGGTGACGTCCCGTTCCGGCCGTTCGGGAGGGAACGACTTCAGAAGGGAGATCGCTCTCAAGACCGCCTGAGCCCCGGCGGGCGCGCCTTTCTTCACCATTCCCACCATTCCCCCACCATTCCCGATGTTACATCGGATCGAGAGCAGGGTCAGGCGCCCCCAAGGTAGAGGGAGCGGGCGGTGAGCTCCCGGTGGTCGAGGCCTGAAGCTCGATCGAGAAGGGCGAGTGGCGGTGGAAGCGCGACCGGGAAGCGCCACTCGTCCGCCCGGCCCGAAGCTTCGAGAAACTTCTCGCGCCATTCGGGCCACCACGGTGAGCTCCGGCGGGCGAGCGGCTCGACGATGAGAACCGAAGCGCCCCGCTCTCCTAGCGCGAGAAGGCAGTCGAGGAGTTTCCGCCTCCCGGTCGTTTCGAGCTCGTTCACCGTGTACGCGACGACGACCGCATCGCCCCTTCCCGAAGGGGGTGCTTCCTGAAGCGGCTTCTGGTAGATCCGGCCGCGGAGCCCGAGCGTCGAGAGCAGCCACCGGGCCTCGTACGCGGCCCAGGAGCTCTTCTCGAACCCGGCGACCTGGGGCCTGGGCTCGCAGAGTGTCGCCCAAGCGGCGGCGGCGACCGCGAGCCCGCAGCCAAGATCCAGGATTCTTCGCGGCGGCTCGCGCTCGGCTCCAAGAGCCGTCACGATCTCTCCAACCACCAGAAAATGAAGCGGACTGTAGAAACAGGCGAAGGCAGCGCGTTTTCCCGCCCCGTCGAAGACCGCTCCCCGGCCGATCCGGCGCCGCTCCTCCACGTAGATGCGCGAGAGCGCCACGACACCCTTCCGGATCTCCGGAAACGTCAACGTCCTCCCGTATCGCTCCTGGATTTCGCCGATCCAGCCGGTGGGAAGCATGGCGGGGCATTCTAGTGCGTCTAGTGACAAAGTCTCGATGTGAACGGATGCTTGCGGACCCCGAACGAGTCGAGTATTCTCGGGGCCGAGCGAGGTGAGAAGCGATAGGGATCCAGGAGCAGATGATGCGTCTTGCCCTCGAGGAGGCGCGCAACGCCCTTCACCTGGGCGAGGTTCCGATAGGCGCCGTCATCGCAGAGGAGCAGGACGTCATCTCCGTCGGCTTCAATCAGCCGATACGCGCGGTGGATCCCACGGCCCACGCCGAAGTCGTGGCCATAAGGAAGGCGGCGCGCGAGCTTTCGAACTATCGCCTCTCGGGTCTGACTCTCTACGTTACGGTAGAACCTTGTATGATGTGTGTGGGCGCCATCGTGCAGGCGCGGATCGGGACTCTGGTCTACGGAGCCCCCGAGCCGAAGTTCGGCGCGGTAGAGTCGCTCGTCGATCTACGGCGGATCGGGATTCCCCATCGGCTCGCGATCGTCTCCGGCATCCTGGAGCAGGACTGCCGGAAAGTTCTTCAGGATTTTTTTCAGTACCGGCGCGACAACGACTGAAAGCACCGGGCGCGAAAGTTTGCGGAGAGGTACCGAAGTGGTCGTAACGGGGGCGCCTCGAAAGCGTCTTGTCGGCTTATACCCGGCACGTGGGTTCGAATCCCACCCTCTCCGCCAATATCGGCGCAGCTTCTCCAGGCCGTCGCGGCGCCCCTGGTGACAGGAGGTGATCCGTGCAGGCAATGACTCAAGGTGACGGAAAGGAGTGCACCTGCCCGGACGACCGCATGTGGCTACACAGCTGCTGCGATCGCCGATGGCCGCCAATCGGACCACTCCGACGTTATTTGGAGCTTTTCCGACGTGATTCGAGAAAGGCAATGTCCTCGGCGTCGCCCGGTGCCGATCGCTCCGCTTTGGCGATCCTCTTGAGACGCAGGAGGTCTTGCCCGGAGGCGACGTCGAAGACATGCGCACGAATCTTGGTTCGTGTCGCACGCTCGGCGAGCTTCGCTGCAGGGATGGGGAAGTCGAACATGAGGTCGACCCGAAGGCCAGTCTTCGCGTTGAAGAAGTACGCGCTCGCCGGCGCATCGAGGCGAAGCCGGATGGCCGCTACCTTACGATTGGAAATCGTCGAGATCACCTCTCCCATTTCATTCAGACGTGAGACGAGTTCGAGTCCGCGGTCGTAGAGGACGCCGATCGTACGAGCGAGAAGGCCGCCCGGATGCGCGATCACGAAATCGAAGTCGCGCGTCACTCTGCGCGATCCCAGCACCACAAGGGCCATGCCTCCCACGAGTACTGGGTAGAGACCGAGGGCGCGTAGACCTTGGACGATTTCGCCGACGGTTTGGAGATGATCCATTGGGTCGGGCATTTCACGATCCCGCGGGATAGATCCCTGGCAGCCGGCCGGCGAAGGCGCTCAGGCGCCTGACGGTGATCGGCTGCCCTCGAAGCTCACCAAGTACGGCGGCATAGCGGAAATTGTCGGCAATGCGGCGGGCTGCCTGGAGCGACTGAAGCCGAGCCTTGCCTCCCAGGGACGCAATGCGTTTCTTCTCCGCTACGGACAACCGCTTGCCACGTGCTCGTCCCCCCCTGCGCCCCAATGCTCTGGCCATTTCAGACGCGTTCATGGAATATATTATACTTAGCGCTAAGCACAAAGCAAGGTTAAAGCGCGGGCCGAACACCAAGAACCGCGCCTGCATTAACTGGTAACTGGAGGGTTGCTGGTTCGAGTCCAGCCCGAGGGGCCACCTCATCCATAAAGGAGCTGACCACCAGCCTGCCTGCTCGAGGCGACAAAGTTAACTCGCGAGCTGACGTTCTCCAAGCTTGTCGTGCTCTGGGGCGCCTCGCACGAAAGATGCGCCTCCACGCGCCAGCGCTTTACGACCGACGAAGCGATCGCGCGGCAGCTGCTCTACCGGGCATCCATCGCTGTCTGGTGTAACGCGGGAAGCGCTGAAAGCGCGCGGCTCGATCCGCCTGAACTATCCGGATCCGCCCCGCGGCGGTAACCGTCTCTCTGAACGAAGTCCTGGTTGACGCGAGGCCGCCGTAGACCGCCCGCCCCGCCATTCGCAAGTCCCTTTGATTCTCCTCGTCCGTCTGGCTATCCTAGAGAGTTGGCCGTTTCGCCGAGGCAGTAGCCTCGGCCGTCGAGAGGATTCTCCGAGCCCCCTTTGTGATCGTCGTACACGGGAACTGGCTTCCCAAGACCGGACGTTTCTTCCTTTGGGCTGAAACTCAGGGCGGAGCCCCGGCCGCGCCGCCCGATCATCCCTACCAGCTTCCCGTGGAGCGGCAGGTAGAGAGTCTGCTTCTCCCTCTTGCGGACCCCGACTCCAGACCGGAGGCCGTCGAACGGCGGGTTACGCTCGTTCTTCCGACCGAGGGGGATGCGCCTCTCGCTTCCCCGGAGCTTCTCTTCGAACGCGAAGCCTCCTCGCCGCGCGAACGCCGCCTCGCTCCCTGGAGGGTCTCTGGCCTGACGCTCTCTCCCGAAGCCGCGCTCGTTTGGCTGGTCATGCTCGAGGCGCCGGAAGAGCTGGACCCCCACCGCTTCCGCCTGGGAGCGGGGATTCGATACTGGTCGGTCGCGGCCCGCTTCGCCCTCGAGCTTCTCGCACGCCAGAGATTTCTTCCCGCGCTCATCCCCGACGATGAGGAGGCGATGCTCTCGCGATGGGAGCCGCTGGTCGAGCAGGAAATCGACAGGTTCGACGCGCTTCGTGTGGCCATGCCCCCGATGTGCCGGGCCCTTTCCGCCGCGGAAGAGGGTGAGCTCACGTCGGACGCGCTCTTGCGCAGCTTTCTTTCGGCTCTCGTCGATCGGTTCGTCCGCCGCGCGGCCTCCCGCCTCAGACTCAGGCCTCGTTTCGTGGAGTCGTTAGGCGAGGAGCTCCTCGCCTCGCTCGTGGACGGAGTCGGAGTCTTCGATGGTGGAGCGGGGCCGGCGGCGGAGCTCCTCGACTGGAAGTCGCAGCTCGAGGAGGAAGAAGTCTCCCCCTTTCGCATCGCTTTCCGCCTCGACCCGCCCCTCGAGCCCGAAGCCGATGACGAACCGGTTGCGGACTCCTGGGAGCTGCGCTTTTTCCTTCAAGCGGTGGACGACGAAAGTCTCCTCGTTCCCGTGGCGCGCGTCTGGGAGCACGGAGGGACCACCTGGCGCTATCTCGAGAGGTTCCTCTCGAGGCCTCAGGAGATGGTGCTCGAAAGCCTCGGCCGCGCCGCGACTCTTTTTCCTCCGATCGAGGAAAGCCTCAAGGAGTCGAGACCGGAGTCCTGTCCGCTCGATCTCGGGAAGGCCTACGCCTTCCTCAAGGAAGGGGCGTATCTTCTGCGCGAGAGCGGCTTCGGAGTTCTCCTCCCGTCGTGGTGGGGCAAGCGCGAGCGCGGCGTCGGGTTGAGCCTCCGGGTGACCCCTTCGCCGAGCGGTCCAAGGAGCGTTCTCAGTCCCCTGGGTCTCGAGGCGCTCGTCGAGTTCGACTGGCAGGTGGCTCTCGGCGGACAGAGCCTTCCGCGCGAGGAGTTCCTGGAGCTCGCAAAGATGAAGCAGCCCCTGGTCCGCGTACGGGGACAGTGGGTAGAGCTCTCGCCCGAGCGCGTCGAAGAAGTGCTCGAAGCGCTTCAAGCTCGTCCCGAATCGCCGAGGATGACTCTCGGAGACGTGCTCCAGCTCGAGCTCGGCCGTCCAAAAGACGGGAGTCTCCCGGTCACCGACCTCGAGGCGACGGGATGGATCGAGACGCTTCTCACAAGGCTCGCCGGACGGGAGGAGCCTCCACATCTAGAGGCGCCCCGCTCGTTCCACGGCAAGCTCCGGCCTTATCAGAAGCACGGTCTCTCGTGGCTCTCGTTTCTCGGGCGGTGGAACCTCGGCGCCTGTCTCGCGGACGACATGGGCCTCGGAAAGACCATCCAGGTCCTGGCGCTTCTGCTCCATCTCGAAGACCAGGGTGACCTCGACCGTCCCGTGCTTCTCATTTGCCCCACATCGGTCGTCTCGAACTGGCGGAAGGAAGCGGAGAGATTCGCTCCGGCGCTCCGGGTCTTGATCCACCACGGCCAGGAGCGTCACGAGGGCGAGCGGTTCCAGAAGGAGGCCGCGCGCCATCACCTCGTGGTATCGACCTACAGCCTCGTGCATCGCGACCTCGAGCGTTTGAGTGGCGTCGAGTGGGAGGGGCTCGTTCTCGACGAGGCCCAGAACATCAAAAACCCGCAGGCCAAACAGACCCGCGCCCTGAAAAAGCTCGTCGCTCCCCGGCGAATCGCTCTCACCGGAACTCCGGTCGAGAACCGGCTCTCGGAGCTCTGGTCGATCATGGAGTTCCTGAATCCGGGTTACCTTGGCTCCGAGGCCGCGTTCCGCAGGCGATACGCGCTCCCCATCGAGCGCTACCGCGATCCCTCGGCGACGACGGAGCTTCGCAAGCTCGTCGAGCCCTTCATCCTGCGGCGGCTGAAGACCGACCCCACGGTCATCAAGGATCTCCCGAGCAAGAACGAGATGAAGGTCTACTGCAACCTGACGCGGGAGCAGGCGACGCTCTACCAGGCGCTGGTCTCGGAGAGCCTCGAGAAGATCGAGTCTTCGGAAGGCATCGGGCGAAAAGGCGAGGTGTTAGCGGCGCTCACCCGGCTGAAGCAGATATGCAATCATCCGGCGCACTTTCTCGCCGACGGAAGCTCTCTCGTGAACCGCTCGGGAAAGCTCACCCGGCTCACGGAGATGCTCGAGGAGCTCCTGGCGGAAGGCGATCGCGCGCTGGTCTTCACCCAGTACGCGGAGATGGGAAAACTGATTCAGCGGCACTTGCGAGAATCCCTTTCGGTAGAAGTGCTGTTCCTCCACGGCGCCGTCCCCGCCACCGAGCGCGAGCGTCTCATCGGCTCCTTCCAGGATGACCGCGAGGGCCCGCCGGTCTTCGTGCTCTCGCTCAAAGCGGGGGGATTCGGGCTCAACCTGACGGAGGCCCGGCATGTCTTTCACTACGATCGCTGGTGGAACCCGGCGGTGGAGGACCAGGCGACGGACCGGGCGTTTCGCATCGGCCAGAAGCGATCGGTCTCGGTCTACAAGTTCATCTGCGCCGGCACCGTCGAGGAACGGGTGGACGAGCTCGCGGAGCGCAAAAAGGAGCTGGCGCAGGCGGTCATCCAATCGGGCGAGGGCTTCATCACCGAGCTTTCGACCGACAGCCTGCGGGAGCTCTTCGAGCTCCGCAAGGAAGCGGTGGAGGTCTAGAAAGATGTCGGACGAAGCGAGACCTCATCGCCGCTGGTGGGGCGACCGCTTCTGGGCGGTCATGGAGGCGATCGGCGTAGCGCGAAGGCTCGAGCGCGGCAAGCGCTACGCGCGCGCCGAGCGGGTACTCACGGTCTCGATCGAGCCCGGTCTCATCACCGCCGACGTCCAGGGCTCGCCCTACGAGCCGTATCACGTGAAGCTGACCCTTCGGGTCTTCACCGACGAGGAATGGGAGCGCGCCGTCGAAGCGCTCGCCTCCCAGGCGCTCTTCGCGGCGAAGCTCCTCTCGGGCGAGATGCCCGAGAACATCGAAGACGTGTTCGCGGAAATCAATCTGCCGCTCTTCCCCACTTCGACGCGCGAGCTCGAGATGGCATGCAGCTGCCCCGACGAGGTCGTCCCCTGCAAGCACGTCGCGGCGCTCTACTACGTGCTGGCCGAGCGGCTCGACGAGGATCCGTTTCTTCTCTTCCGCTGGAGAGGAAAGTCGCGCGAGCTGCTCCTGCGGGAGATCCGGCGCCGTCGCGCGGCCGAAGCCTTCGGCCGGCCGGCGGCGCGGGCGGAAGCGAGCCTCGAGGAGTCGATCGACCACTTCTGGAAGCTCGGCGAGGGCTTCGACGCCATCACCATCTCGGTCGAGCCTCCCGCGGTCTCGGCGTCGCTTCTCAAGAGACTCGGCCTTCCCGATTTCTGGAAGCCCCATCCCGAGATCCGCGGTTCGCTCGAACGGCTCTACGAAAAGGTGACGGAGCGAGCGATGGCCCTGGCCTATAGCGGCAGAGGACGCGAGGGAACCTCAGAGGAAGAGTAGACTCGACGCGCCGTGGATTTTCCTCCCTACACCAGGCCCCGACGCCGGCGCGATCCAACGCGCTTTCCGCACCCCCTCGCAGGGAAACCTCATCAGCGTCGAAGTCCTCGATCGGGCGAGAGGGCTCGGAGTCGAGATCGGCTGGCGCCGTCACGCGAGGGTCGGAGTGCCGATGCGATCGCGACCCTCGCCCTTGTCTGGCTCCGGCTATTGCTTTTACAAACCTGGGCAGAATTTTCGGTCAGTTGATTCATGAAACAACCTATGCTATTTAGACAACATGTCGCGCTCGCCACGCGCAGCTCCGCTGGACCGAGTGAAGCTTGCTCTGAGGGAAATCCTCGGTCTCAAGGCCGATCTCATTCAACGGAAGTCGAATTCTCAAAATGCGGACATGCTACTGAACGCCCCCGATGTGGAATTCCCCGTCGAATGGAAGGCGGTAGGGGATGCTGCCAATGTCGGGAGCGCCGTGCGGCAGCTTTCGCCGCTCAAGAAAGATAAGAAGGGCCGCTCGAAGGCGGTCGTTCCAATCGTGGCGGTCCCTTTTATGGGGGAGACCGGTCGGCGACTCAGCGCGGAGGCAGGCATCTCATGGATCGACCTTTCCGGGAACGCTTGGATCGACGCTCCCGGGCGACACATCCGCATTCTCGGCCACCCCAACCGCTTTGCCTCTAAGGGCCGCCCCGCGAATGTCTTCGCACCGAAGAGTTCTCGTATAGTTCGCGCGCTCCTTATGGCACCCGAGAGGGAGTTCACCCAGGGGGAGCTCGTCGAGGCCAGTGGCGTCGACAAGGGGCGTGTGAGTCGCTTGTTTCGACGTCTCGAAAGGACGGGTCTCGTCGCTCGAGCGGATTCGGGAGCGATTCGTCTAAAGGAGCCTTCGCTGGCACTCGAGGCTTGGCGTGAGGCCTACGACTTTGAAAAGCACGACATCCTGCGCGGTCACGTCGGCGTACGGAGCTCCGATGAGCTCATCGGGAGACTCTCCGCCAAGCTGCAGTCCACGAGAGGTGGCTACGCGCTGACGGGGCTAGCGGGCGCATGGTATCTCACGCGATTCGCCGGATTTCGACTCACAACTGTATTCACGAGCGAAGTTCCATCGAAGAAGTGGCTCGAAGCGATCGGCTTTAAGGAACAGCCGCGCGGCGCCAACCTTTGGCTGGTTCGCCCCGTTGACGACGGCGTTTTTGTCGGCATGCGGGTGATCGACGGAGTCTCGACCGCGCACCCCATTCAGGTCTACCTCGACCTCAAGGCGCATCCTGAGCGGGCAAGTGAGGCCGCAGCGGAAGTCCGTTCACGACTTCTGAACTGGAGCGGGGCTTGACCAAGCCCAAAACGGCGGACGGCTACACGCCAGCGCAGCTCCAACAGGTTCGCGCTACGTGCCTCCAGCTCGCGTCGCACCTGGGTGAGTTGTTAGACGACCTTGTCGTTGTGGGTGGACTCGTGCCGTCGCTACTGGTTGAATCAAATCCGGAGGGAGCCGAGCTTCATGTAGGCACGTCCGATCTCGATCTCGGACTCGAGCTCGGTATCCTCGACGATGGCCGATATCACTCGCTCGCGGTGCGTCTACGCAGCGCTGGTTTCGCGCCAGACAAGAATGAGGAAGGCAAGCTTACTCGTCAACGTTGGAAGCATACAAAGACGAGTGCCACCGTTGATTTTCTCATACCTCCCGTCAATGAGGGAGATCGAGGTGGTAAACTGCAGAGCCTCGAGTCCGATCTCGCAGCCGTCACGACGCCCGGGCTGAGACTTGCCTTTCGAGATCGCATTGACATCACGCTTGACGGCCGAACACTCCAGAACGAAAGCCTGAGCCGAGTGATCCCGGTATGTGGACCAGGCGCGTTCGTCGTGCTCAAGGGGCTTGCGCTTCGGTTGAGGGGCGAGAACAAAGACGCCTACGACCTCTACTACATCGTCAAGTACTTCGGTTCGGGCGTAGAGGAGCTGACGGCGCGAATCGCGCTCTTCTTGGATGATGCGGATGCTCGGCTGGCGGTGGCGTACTTGAAGGAAGATTTTGCAGGTCTCGACTCCATCGGGCCAGTTCGGGCAGCCACTTTTCTCGGGCGGTCGGACGATGATGACTTCAAGGCCGACGTTGGCGGGCTCATCAGTCGTCTGGTGATGGGTCTCTGACTCCGCGGGCTTCTCCCGGAGCGCCGCGCAATCGGGTTCGGTGGTGTGAGCTTAGGCCTGGAGTCGCTAACTATAACTAATGCTCGTTTCGGTCAGCGTTTTTCGTTGAAGCTCACGACCACTTCCATGCCGCCCCCCTGCTTCGATGCCATGACGGTGAGCGTGCGGCTTTCATCGGAAGAGGCAGCGACCCAAATCGCGCCCTCGGTCGTAGTCGTCCGGCTCTTGGTTTCGAGCCCTGCCTGTTTCCCCTTGTCGTCGTAGAAGTCCAGGATGGACTCGACGCTGGAATCGGAGGTGAAGGTGAAAGTGCCCGTAAACTGGCCGGTACCCTCAGCCGAGAAGCTGTTCGCGGGGGTCACGCCGGGGTACACGGGAACCCAGCCGGGGATATCCTTCGCGCCCCTCCCGGCGCCGAGGGTCGCAGTTCCCTCGGACGTTTTGACCGTGAGCCCGCCGGATCCGTCGTCGCCGGCCGTGACCTCGAGCTCCGCGGTCTCCGATCCCGACGAGAAGGTCACTTTGCCGTTCTCGATGTCGTCGTAGCCGAAGGTGAGCTCTTCTCCCGTCTTCACGTCGCGAAAGGTCACCGTGCGGTTCTCTTTGTCGGTCGCTACGAGCTCGATATCCGGATTCGCGGCGGCGAGGAGCTTCGCCGTGGTGGCGACCGGGTCCGCCTCCATCTCGCTCGCGACCTCCTTCACTTTGCTCACGACGAACACGGTAGCGACCGTCGCGACGATGCCTCCGATGACCAGAAGGCCGAGACAGCCGATACCTACCCACGCGAGAGGACTCAGACCCTTCTTCGGTGTTTGTTGAGGCACTACGGGACCGTTCGCCATGGCGTTCCTCCCCTGCGTTTTTGATGGAACCGATCGATGGTAGCACGGCCGCCGCTCCGTGAGGCATAGACCGCCCGAGCCTGGTCCAGCATCTGCAGCACCTTCTCCTTCTCTTCCGCGTTGTTCCAATCGGTGTGAGCTTCTACCGATTCGCGAATGCGGTCGATCCAGCGCATGAAGTATCGGTCGTCCTCGAGAGATCGCGCCTCACGGCCCGCGACGGTCACGTAGACGGGGCTCGTCGTGGCGTAGGGATAGGAGTCGAGCACTCTCTCCGAGGGTGCCTCGTTCCAGGCGCGAAGGACGCACCATCCAGGCTTTCGAACCGCGATCGTTCCCTCGAAGTCCACGCGGCCGCGTTCCCCGGAGGGCTCGATCGCCCGAACGACCTCGCCGTTACAAACGACCTCGAGATGATCGACGGGAACGATCGACCGGAGGGATGCCGCGAGGTTCACCTCAGTCCCCTCCGCGGGAACGTCGAGCGTGTCTCCCGGGCCATTTCCCGACAGCGTGAAGGCGACGAGCGGTCCGTTGGTTACGAAGCTTCGTCCGGCGCGAAGGGAATCGAGCCACGTCGAAAGGCTCAGGGGACCTTCGGGCACGCGAACGTAGACTCGATTCAACCCCACGGGCCCGCGAAGCGACGCGAAGTTCGCCATCGCGTCCGTGCCCGCGCCCGCGGGGAGACGAAAGCCGCTGTTGAGGAATCGATACCAGACCGAGGCGGTCGTTCGGTGGTCGCTGAATCCCACGACCTCGAGGTAGTCGACCTTTCCGAGGGCGACGTCGACCACGAGTGCGCTCGCGAGGAACGGATCGCGCTCGGGATCGGGAGCGGTGTCGTAAGGGTGCACGTAGCCCACGAGCCCGCCCTGCGCCCTTGCGAGATCCGAGACGACGGCGTTCGGCGGGTAGAGGCTTTTCGCGGAGGTATTGGGATAGGCGGCGTAGTCCGGGACCACGAGGTTTCGGGTGAGCCCGAGAAGGCCGAGATGGCCCCAGTAGCTTGTGTGGAACTCCTGTCCGTGGAAGAGGAGGAAGTCTTCCCTCGAGACCAGATCCGGCTCGCCTTCGAAGTACTCGACGTCGGGGACGCGCTGCTCCTTGTTGACGATGAGGTTATGGACCACCTCGACGTCCTCGGCTTGCGCCTGGAACCGCAGTCGCTCGGGAGTGTTTCGGTAAGCGCCCCCGTAGTTCATGTGGACGTGGAGATCCCCGCTCGACCAGCGCTCTCCGGCAACGGTGGGAAGTGCCTTGAGCGGCGAGAGTTGGATCGGGAGCGAAACCGTCCCCTCTCCTACCACAACAGTCCGTATCTCCGGATGGGCCTCGAGCCCCTTGGTGATCTCGATTTTCACCGATCCCCGAGGGACGGTGATTTCGGACTGCCCGGTCGTATGAAAGTAATGCTTCTCGAAGGCGCGCTCGGTGCGTACGAATGCGTCGTCGGCGTGGATCCAGGCGTCCTCGGGCGCGTAGAAACGGGAGTCGGCCCCTTCGATCGAGACCCGCGCCGGGCTCGCAAGAGAAATCGAGAGCCGTCCCATGGGCCGGCGGTACCGTCGCTCTCGCGCGTCGAGCCGGGAGGTGCCTCCGCCGACGACCTTCTGAATCCAGATCGAAGTCGAGCCGCCGCGGTTGGAGACGAACGCGATCTTTCTCCCGTCGGGAGACCACCGCGGCGCCGTGTTGTCGTACTCGCCGTAAGTGAGCGGGAAAGCGTCGCCTCCGGTCGCGGGGATCGTCCAGAGCTGATGCCACTGTCGGCCGAGATACGAGGAGTAAACGATGCGGCTTCCGTCCGGCGAAATCTCGGGGCGGGCTTTCCAGTTCGTCTCCTCGTAGTGAATCTCGCGCGCCTCCGCACCGGCAGAAGCCTTCATGCGAAAAAAGCCGCCGGTCCCGTGGATTCTTCCGCGATTCGAAACGTAGAGGATCTCGTCTCCGTCGGGCGACCACACAGGACTCAGCTCGTGGTCGAAAGGACCGTAGTAGTAGCGGGGAAGCAGGCTGCGGTTCTCGCCCGTGAGCCGCTCGATGCCGCCGCTCGCCACGTCCATCGCGAAAATGTGGAACCGGCCGTTGTACGCGGTCGAGACGAACACGAGGCGTTTTCCGTCAGGGGAGAAGCGAGGCTCGAGGTTCACGTTCCCGTCTCGAGTTAGCGGCCGCGACGTTCCGCTCTCGAGATCGAGAAGCCAGAGCTCCACCTTGTCCCCGTCGTACTTCACGTAAACGACCGACCGTCCGTCGGGCGACGCATCCGGCTGATAGTCGTATCCGGGCCCAGAGGTGAGCTCGACCGCGACGTCGGAATCGAGCTCTTGACGAAAGAGCGAGCCGGCCATCGAGAACACGAGCGAGCGACCGTCGGTAGTCCAGGCGACGGAGCTCGGGCCCGACGTGAGCTGCGGGAGGTACATCTCCCGGTAGTAATAAGGATGGGGAACGGCAATCTGCTTCAGCACCGGCTCGCGCTGGGATGCCGCGACCGTCGAGGCGGCGGCGAGAACCATCAGAAAAATACGCACGTTCACTCCATTTCCATTCTCTCCGCCGCCCGTAGCGCAGGTTTACGAGCGGCGAAGTATGCGAGGCCGAAGGTGACGCCGAGGCCGAAGCCGATCGCGTGCGCGCGGTAGCTCACCTCCGGTTCGAGGACGGTCGGGATCAAAACGATGAGGGAGAATCCGACGGCGCGCAACGTCCGTTTTCCGATCCCGACGCGCCGCTCGACGAAGAAGTACAGAGAAAGCCAGAAGCCGAACATCCAATAGACGACTCCCGAGGCTCCCACGAGATTCGTATCCGGCTCGTAGGTCGCAAGGGAGAGGGCGGCCGTCAAAGCACCGTTTGCGAGAGACAGCACGGGAAAAACGAGCGCCCCGTAGTAACCGTAGAGGAGGAACGCTAGGAGGCCGAAGACGAGGGCGTTCGCCGCGAAGTGCTCGAAGTCGGCGTGAGCCAGGATCGAGGTAACGAGCCGAAAGTACTCGGAGCGCCCGAAGACCGCCTCTCGACTCGCGGGGAGAAACCGTGCGAGCCCGGCCGCGTTCGTCCAGTAGACGAGCGATCCGAGAAGGAGCAGGAGAACGCTCGCTGCCGCGGCTCCGAGGCTCCCGCGGGCCGGCTTTCGCGAGAGCAGCGTCTCGGTGACGACGTAGCCGGAGAGAAAACTCCCGGACATGACGGAGGCGCAGTGTAACACGGCCGCATCGAGCGCCTTTCAAAGCGGGCGCCGCTGGACTACAATTGCCTTTTAGTGCAGCGCGACTCTAGGGGTTATCTGATCCTCGAAGATGGCCGAGTCTTCGAGGGGACTCCTTTCGGCGCCCGGCAAGAAGCGCGGGGCGAGGTGGTCTTCCACACCGGCCTCACCGGCTACCAGGAGATCCTCACGGATCCCTCTTACTGCGGGCAGATCGTCAACCTCACGTACCCCCATATCGGGAACTACGGCATCAACCGCGAGGACGAGGAGTCCGACCGCGTCCGGGTCGAGGCGCTCGTCGTGAAGGACCTCTCCCCCATCGCGAGCAGCCATCGCTCCGAAGGGACTCTCTCCGAGTACCTCACCGAGCACGGGGTCCCCGGACTTTCCGGGATCGACACACGCGCGCTCACGCGGCACATCCGGACTCGAGGAGCGATGCGCGCGATTCTGACCACCGAGGAGAATCAGGAGGCTCCCGGCGCCGAACGAGTTCAACGGGAAGTCCCGAGCATGGCGGGCTCGGATCTGGTGCGAAAAGTGACCTGCGCCCAGCCGTACGAGTTCCCAAAGGCCGCCGAGGGACGCCTCCACGTGGTCGCCTACGATTTCGGCATCAAGCGGGGGATTTTGAAGTCGCTCGCCCGGCACGGCGTCCGGACGACGGTCGTTCCCGCGGAGACACCGGCGGAAGACGTTCTCGCCAGAAAACCGCACGGAGTTCTCCTCTCGAACGGTCCCGGAGATCCTGAGCCGCTCGAGTACGCGATCCGCTCGGTGCGGGCGCTCCTGGGACGGGTGCCCCTCTTCGGGATTTGTCTCGGTCATCAGGTCCTCGGTCTCGCCGCGGGCGCGAGAACGTTCAAGCTCCCCTTCGGGCACCACGGCGCGAATCACCCGGTGAGGCGCCTCGAAGACGGCGCCGTCGAGATCACTTCCCAGAACCACGGCTTCGCGGTGGACCCCGACTCTCTTCGCGGGCTCGCCGTCGAGAAGACCCACGAGAACCTGAACGACGGAACCCTCGAGGGATTCCGGCTGAAGGACGTCCCGGCGATGAGCGTCCAGTATCACCCCGAGGCTTCGCCCGGCCCGCACGATGCCGCATACCTCTTCGGGAGGTTCATCGAGATGATGGAAGCCTGAGTCATGCCCCGCGATACCAGCATCAAGAGCGTGATGGTCCTGGGCTCGGGGCCCATCGTGATCGGCCAGGCGGCGGAGTTCGACTACTCGGGAACCCAGGCGGTCAAGGTCCTGAGGCAGGAAGGCGTTCGCGTCGTCCTCGTGAACTCGAACCCCGCGACGATCATGACCGACCTGGAGCTCGCCGACGCGACCTACATCGAGCCTCTCACCGTCGATTACGTGGCGCCGATCCTCGAGAAGGAAAGGCCGGATGCGATCCTCCCGACAGTGGGCGGCCAGACCGCGCTCAACCTCGCGGTCGCGCTCTCCGAGGCGGGCGTCCTCGATCGGCTGGGCGTGCGCCTCATCGGCGCCCGGGTGGAGTCGGTCCGTCTCGCCGAGGACCGGGAGCGCTTCAAGCACGCGATGATCCGGGCGGGGCTCGACGTTCCCAGGAGCGGCCACGTCGCCTCCGTCGAGGAAGCGCTCGCGCTCAGCGACACCTTGGGCTATCCCGCAATCCTGCGGCCGTCGTTCACTCTAGGGGGCACGGGGGGCGGCATCGCTTACAACCGCGAGGAGCTGACGGACCTGATGCAACGGGGCCTGCGGCTCTCGCCCATCCACCGGGTGCTCCTCGAGGAGTCTCTCCTCGGGTGGAAGGAGTTCGAGCTCGAGGTGATGCGCGATGCCGCGTCGAACTTCACCGTCATCTGCGCAATCGAGAACTTCGATCCCATGGGAGTCCATACCGGAGATTCGATCACCGTGGCCCCGGCGCAGACCTTGACGGACGTCGAGTATCAGAAAATGCGCGACGCCGCCCGCAAGGTGATCGACGCCGTCGGCGTCGAGACCGGAGGGAGCAACATCCAGTTCGCCATCTCTCCCGAGACCGGCCGCATGGTGGTCATCGAGATGAACCCGCGGGTCTCGCGAAGCTCCGCTCTCGCCTCGAAGGCTACGGGGTTCCCCATCGCCAAGATCGCCGCGAAAGTCGCTCTCGGCTACCGGCTCGACGAGATCGAGAACGACATCACCCGCACGACGCTGGCGAGCTTCGAGCCGGTCATCGACTACGTCATTGTGAAGATCCCGCGGTGGAACTTCGAGAAGTTCCCGCTCGCCGACCCGACTCTCGGGGTCCAGATGAAGTCCGTGGGCGAGGTCATGGCCATCGGCCGCCACTTTCGCGAAGCGCTCCTCAAGGCCACGCGCTCCCTCGAGCTCGTAGACGAAGGTGTCGGCATCGTCCGGGGGCTTCAAGTGGAAGACACGGAGCTCGCGGCGCGGCTCCGCGTTCCGCGCCCCGACCGCCTCGACGTGATCTTCGGGGCGCTCTACCGGGGCTGGTCGGTTGCTTCGATTGCGCTCCTCACGAAGATCGATCCGTGGTTTCTCGAGCAGCTCGCGATCGTGACTCGCCTTGGCCAGAGACTCCTGGACGAGACGCTCACTCCCGAGCTCCTGCGCGAGGCGAAAGAGTGCGGGTTTTCCGATCGGCAGATCGCCTCCTTCCAGGGGAAGACCGAAGGAGAGGTTCGCGCGGAGCGCGGCTCGTTGCGGCCGGTCTTCAAGCGCGTCGATACCTGCGCGGCGGAGTTCGAGTCCTACACTCCGTATCTCTACTCCACGTACGAGAAGGAGAGTGAGTCGAAGCCCACCTCTCGCCGGAAGCTCATGATCCTCGGGAGCGGTCCGAACCGCATCGGCCAGGGAATCGAGTTCGACTACTGCTGCTGCCAGGCCGCGTTCGCCCTGCGCGAGGCGGGCGTCGAGTGCATCATGGTCAACTGCAACCCGGAGACGGTCTCGACGGATTACGACACCTCTGACCGTCTCTATTTCGAGCCCTTGACCCTCGAGGACGTTCTTCACATCGTCCAGGAGGAGGAGCCCGAGGGGGCGATCCTCCAGTTCGGAGGCCAGACGCCGCTGAAGCTCGCGCGGGCTCTCGAGCGCGAAGGGGTTCCCATTCTGGGAACGTCCCCCGAGAGCATCGACGTGGCCGAGGACCGGCAGCGGTTTTCCTCGCTCTTGAAGGAGCTCGACATCCCGCAGCCCGAGAGCGCCACCGTGCGGTCGATGGACGAGGCGCTCGAGGCGGCCAAACGTCTCCAATACCCCATCCTCGTTCGCCCCTCCTACGTTCTCGGGGGCCGCGGTATGGCGATCGTCTACGACGACAAGCATCTCCAGTCGTATTTCAAGGAAGCGGTTGCCGCCTCGCCGGAGCACCCGGTCTATATCGATCGCTTTCTCGAAGCCGCGTTCGAAGTGGACGTGGACGCCATCTCGGATGGGGAGGACGTGGTCATCGGCGGAATCATGGAGCACATCGAGGAAGCGGGGATCCACTCGGGCGACAGCTCCTGCGTCCTTCCGACGTATCTCGTCGGGGAGAAAGACCTCGAGACGATCCGCTCCTACACCCGGCGCATCGCGAAAGCGCTCTCGGTGAAAGGACTCATGAACGTCCAGTACGCGGTCAAGGCGGGCACGGTCTACGTTCTCGAGGCGAATCCGCGCGCGTCGAGAACCGTTCCGTTCGTAAGCAAGGCCACGGGCGTTCCCCTGGTGAAGGCCGCCGTCCGCGTCATGCTGGGCGAGAAGCTCTCCTCTCTCGGGCTTCCGCAGGAGCTTCTCATCCCCCACGTGGCGGTGAAGGTCCCGGTGCTGCCCTTCGCCAAGTTCACCGGGGTCGATACGCTCCTCGGCCCGGAAATGAAGTCCACGGGGGAGGTCATGGGAATTTCCGACGATTTCGGAATGGCCTTCGCCAAGGGTCAGATCGCGGCGGGGCAGAACCTTCCCATCGAAGGCACGGCGTTTCTCTCGGTGAACGATCACGACAAGCCCGGCCTGGTGCACGTGGCTCGAAGGCTCGCCCGCCTCGGGTTCCAGCTCATGGCGACCCGAGGCACCGCGGCGGAGCTTCGCGCGGCGGGCCTCGCCGTCGAGCGCGTCTTCAAGGTGAACGAGGGGCGCCCGAACATCGTCGACCATATGCTCAGCGGAAAGATCGACTTGATGATCAACACCCCGCTCGGGCGGGAATCTTTTTACGACGAGGCGTCGCTGCGACGGACGGCGCTCCACCTCGGAATCCTTTCGGTCACAACCTTGACCGGAGCGAACGCCACCGTCGCCGGCATCGAGGCGTTGAAGCGAGGCGGCGACCGGGTGCGAAGCCTCCAGTCGATGCACCCCGCGCGAATTCTGCAGAGCCCTCGGCCCGATTGAGGAACTGATGCCCAAGCGACCTCCTGCTCCGACGACCAGCATCCTCGACGTCATCGGGGAAACGCCCCTCGTCGAGCTCACCCGTCTCCCCCCCGAGGGCTGCGGCCGGGTCTTCGTGAAGCTCGAGTACTTCAACCCCACCGGCTCCTACAAGGACCGGATGGCGAAGGCTATGATCGAGGGCGCCGAGCGGCGCGGGGAGCTTCGGCCGAAGGCGACCGTCGTCGAGTACACCGGCGGGAGCACGGGGTCTTCTCTCGCTCTCATCTGCGCCGTCAAGGGCTATCGGCTGAAGCTCGTTTCCTCGGACGCCTTCTCGAAGGAAAAGCTCGACACCATGCGAGCCCTGGGAGCGGAAGTGATTCTGATCTCGAGCGACGGAGGCCGGATCACCCCCGACCTCATCCCCCGTGCCCGCGCGGAAGCGAAGCGCATCCACGAGGAGGAGGGCGCTTTCTGGACCGATCAGTTCAACAACTCCGACGCCGTCGAGGGCTACAGCGGAATCGGCCGCGAGATCTTCGCTCAGCTCGACGGCGCCCCCGATGCCTTCGTCGGAGCCGTGGGAACGGCGGGCATGCTCGTGGGCGTTTCAACCGCTCTCAAGAAGAGGGGAACCCGGATCGTGGCGCTCGAGCCCGCATCCTCGCCCATCATTACCCAGGGCCGCTCGGGGACTCATCGGGTGGAGGGAGTGGGGGCGGGCTTCGCGCCTCCGCTTCTTCACCGCGACTTCTATGACGAGGCCATCGCCATCGACGAAACCGACGCCCGGGACATGGCGCGAAGGCTGGCGCGGCAGGAGGGTATTTTCGCCGGTACCTCGACCGGCATGAACGTTCTCGGAGCTCTGGTCATGGCATCGAGGCTCGGTCCCGGCAAGAGGGTCGTGACCGTGGCCGTCGACACCGGGCTCAAATACCTGGCAGGAGACTTATATCGATGAAGAAAACAGCACCGACGCAGGGGAGCTTCATGACCGACGCGGGACTCTTGATTCTGCGATTCTCCGGTTTTGGACTCGCTCTCGCCCATGGCTGGTCCAAGATCGAGAGGCTTCTCTCCGGGGAGAGCGCTCAATTCGTCGAGGGCGTCGCGCGCCTCGGGTTTCCGTACCCGACGGTCTTCGCCTGGGCGGCGACTCTCGCGGAGCTGGTGGGAGGCTCCCTTATCGCCCTCGGCCTTCTGACCCGGGTTGCGGCGGGATTCGCCGCGTTCACCATGTTCGTCGCCGCATTCCTCCGGCATCGGCTGGCGCAGCAGACGCTCGCGTTCTTCGGAGTCAACCCGGTTGCCGCGGACGTTCTCGAGGGCTGGGGGAATCCCGAACGGACGGCGCTGTACCTCTTGATCTTCCTCGCCCTCGTTCTCATGGGGGGCGGCCGGTTCTCGCTGGATCGCCTGGTCCGACGGGCATGACACGGTCCCAAGAAATATTTGCATATCCATTCATTCTTGAGGTATATTTATGCAGACAGCGAAAGGAGTCTTGGTGAAGATGAGCTCGAAAAAAGTCGTCCTCGCGTACTCGGGAGGACTGGACACCTCCTGCGCAATTCCCTGGTTGAAGGAAAACTACGACTGCGAGGTCATCGCGGTCCTGGCCGACGTGGGCCAGGGCGAGGACCTGGAGCAAGCCTCGGCGAAGGCTCGCGCCATCGGAGCGTCGAAGACCTACGTCGAGGACCTGCGCATCGAGTTCGTCCGCGACTACGTGTTCCCCGCTCTCCGCGCCGGGGCGAAGTACGAGGGGAAGTATCTTCTCGGGACGTCTCTCGCCCGGCCTCTCATCGCGAAGCGCCAGGTGGAGATCGCTCTCGACGAGGGAGCGACCAGTCTTTCTCATGGCTGCACCGGTAAGGGCAACGACCAGGTTCGCTTCGAGCTCACTTATCAGGCGTTAGCGCCCGAGCTCGAGGTGATCGCTCCCTGGCGGATCTGGAACATCCGCTCGCGCGAAGACGCTCTCGCCTATGCCGCCGCCCACGGCGTTCCTGTGAGCCAGAGCAAGGAGAACATCTACAGCCGAGATCAGAACCTCCTGCACCTGAGCCACGAAGGCGGAGTGCTCGAGAATCCCTGGATGCCTCCGCCCACGAACCTCTACCAGCTCACGGCATCCGCCGAATCCGCTCCGGGAGAGCCGGAGATCGTCGAGATCGGCTTCAAGCGAGGGATTCCGTTCTCGGTGGACGGCACCGCTCTCTCCCCCGTCGCACTTCTCGAGAAGCTCAACGAGGTCGGGGGCAAGCATGGAGTCGGGCGGCTCGACATCGTGGAGAACCGGCTCGTGGGGATGAAGTCGAGGGGCGTCTACGAGACTCCCGGCGGATCCATCCTTCACGAGGCGCACGAGGCTCTCGAGAGCATCACCCTGGACCGAGCGACCTCGCACTTCAAGACGATCATCGCGAGCCGCTACGCCGATCTGGTGTACGACGGGCAGTGGTTCTCGCCTCTGCGCGAAGCCCTCGATAGCTTCGTCGACACCACGCAGGACACGGTGACCGGTGAGGTCCTCGTCCAACTCTACAAAGGGACCGCGTCGGCCGTGGGGCGCCGTTCGCCCTTCAGTCTCTACTCGGAGCAGTTCGCGACGTTCGGCGAAGACGAGGTCTATCGCCAGTCGGATGCGGAGGGCTTCATCCGCCTCTTCGGTCTCCCGCAGAGGATCCGCCACCTGACCCACAAGGCGAACCAGGGGAAGCTCTCTCCGATGCTGGAAAAGTGGCAGGAAAAAGCCTCCCTCGAGAAAGTAGGCTCAGTCTAAGCTCTCGCGCGCAGGCGTACGGAACGGCACCGGGCCCGGAGGGCCCGTCCTCCCCGCGCGAGAAGCGCGGGGAGCGAGCGAGCCGAAGAGGCGAACGAGCATTAAGGGATGAAGAAACTTTGGGGCGGCCGATTCCGGAAGCCGACCGCTCCCGAGCTCGAGGCTCTCTCCCGATCGATCGAGTTCGACCGCAGGCTCTGGCGCGAGGACGTCCTCATCAATCGCGCCTACGCGCGCGAGCTCGGTGAAGTCGGAATCCTCTCGGCGTTGGAGCTCGAGCAAATCTTGACGGGGTTGGAAGTGGTGGAGTCGAAGCTCCGCGAGAATCCTCCCCTCGCGGACGAAGACATCCATACCGCGGTCGAGCGCGTTCTCGCCGAAGTGATCGAGGACCCCGAGGTCGCCTCCAAGCTCCCGACGGGCCGAAGCCGGAACGACCTCGCGGCCACCGGCTTTCGCATGTACCTCGCCGTCGCCATCGGGGGGGTGCTCGAGAACGTCCGCAAGATCCAGACGGTCCTCCTCGAGAAAGCGAAGACGTCGGCGAACGTTCTTCTCCCCGGCTATACGCACATGAGACGGGGCCAGCCGGTGGTGTTCGCCCAGTATCTTCTCGCCTGGTTCTGGGCGCTCGAGCGCGATCGCGCGAGGCTTCGCGGCGCCCGCGAACGGACGCTCGAGCTTCCACTCGGGGCCGGGGCTCTCGCGGGAAATCCCTTCGGCGTCGATCGCAATCGCCTCGCGCGCGAGCTCGGTTTTCCCTCGGTCTTTCCCAATAGCATCGACGCCGTATCCTCGAGAGACTTCGCACTCGAGTTTCTTTCCGCCGCGGCGATTCTCGGGGTGAACCTCTCGCGTATGGCTGAGGATTTGATCCTCTGGTCGGGCGCCGAGTACTCGTTCGTGTCTTTCGACGAGAGCTATGCGACCGGGTCGAGTCTCATGCCGCAGAAACAGAACCCGGACGGCCTCGAGCTCGTTCGAGGAAAGACGGGGCGCCTGCTGGGCGATCTGGTCTCGCTCCTGACCACCGTGAAGGGTCTCGCTACCGGCTACCAGCGAGACCTCCAGGAGGACAAGGAGCCCGTTTTCGACGCTCTCGACACACTGAATCTCACGCTTCCGGTGATGGACGGGGTCATCGGCTCCCTGGTCGTCCGGGAAGAGCAGATGGCGAAAGCGCTCTCCTTCGACCTCCTGGCTACGGATCTCGCCGAGTACCTGGTGAGGAAGGGTGTTTCCTTCCGGCGGGCCCATGACGTGGTGGGCCAGATGCTCGCTCGGGCGGAGGGAAAAGGCGTCGCGCCCGTTGAGCTCCCTCTCGAAGACCTGCGAGCGTTGTCAGCGAAGTTCGACTCCGACGTTACCTCCGCCTTCGACTTCCGCGCCTCTGTCGAAAGACGCGACAGCGAAGGCGGGGTCTCCGCCCGCGCGATCGAGGTCCAGATCCAGAAGGCGGAGAGGGCCCTGATGACATTGACTGGCCTCCCCCGCGAAAGCTAACCTTCACGACGTGGGACCGAGCATCCTCGTCGTACGCCTGAGCTCCATGGGCGATCTGGTGCACACCCTTCCGGCGGTCGCAGCCCTCAAGCGGCATTTTCCCGAAGCCCGGATCGACTGGCTCGTCGAGTCCCGGCATCGGGACGTCCTTCTGGACAATCCCGGCGTGAGCCGACTCATCGAGGTCGATACCCTCGGCTGGAGGCGAAGGCTCCTCTCCCCCCGGACGTGGCGAGAGATCCGCGAATCGATCGGAAGAATCCGCGAGCGTCACTACGATTTCGTTCTCGACCTCCAGGGCACTCTCAAGTCCGCGGTTGCGGCCTTTCTCGCGCGAAGCGACCGCCGCATCGGATTCGGCGCGAGCCACCTGAAGGAGCGAGCGGCGGCTCTTTTCTACACGGAGTGCGTCACCGCGAATGGAGGCAAGCCGCACGTCATCGATCGTCACCTGAGCCTCCTCCGCGCTCTCAATATCGAGACGGATGAGCGCCGCTTCCCCATTTCCGTTTCCCCGGCGGCGGAAGCCGCGGCCGAGGGCGAGCTCGAGCGCACGGGGCTCTCCGACTTCGCCGTATTGAATCCCGGAGGCTCCTGGGTGACCAAGAGATGGAGCCCGGAAAGATTCGGCAGGCTCGCGCTTGAGATCGAACGCGAGTGGAAGCTCCCGAGCCTCGTGGTGTGGGGGCCTGGAGAAGAGGGGATGGCGCGAGAGGTCGTCGCCGCCTCGAAAGGCGCGGCGCGGCTCGCGCCGAGGACGTCCCTCCGGGAACTCGTTCCTTATATAAGGAAGGCCCGCCTTTTCGTCAGCGGCGACAGCGGTCCTCTTCACCTCGCGTCCGCCTGCGGAGTCCCCGCGGTCGGGATCTTCGGCCCGACCGACCCGGCGCGAAACGGTCCCTTCGGCGAAGGCGATGAAGTGGTCTGGAACGCGGTCGCCTGCTCTCCCTGCTACAAGCACCGATGCCCGGGGTACGGCAACGTTTGTCTCACGTCGATCGAAGTCGACCACGTCCTCGGCGCGGTGAGAAAGAGGCTCGCTGCGAAATGATCGACTACGAACTGTTCCAGAACACGCCGCTCGTAACGGAGCCGTTCGACCATCTCGTGGTTTGCGGTTTGCTCGAGGCTTCCGCGCTCGAGACGGTGCTCTCCGGATTCCCGGCCATCGAAAAGGGCGGAAGCTTCCCCGAGAGCGAGCTGTCGTTCGGCCCCAGCTTCGCGAGTCTTCTCGAGGAGCTTCGCGGCCCCGAGCTTCGCTCCGCCGTCGAGGAGAAGTTCGGAATCGACCTCGAGGGAAAGCCGACGGTGGTCACGGTGCGCGGCCAGGCGAGAGCAAAAGACGGCCGCATCCACACCGACACCGAGACGAAAATCGTGACCGTGCTCCTGTACCTGAACCCGGGATGGACGCAGGAAGGCGGCCGGCTTCGTCTTCTTCGATCGAAGGCGAGTCTCGACGACTACGTCGCGGAGGTTCCCCCGGAGGGCGGGACCGCGGTCTTCTTTCGCTGCACCGACAACGCCTGGCACGGGCACACGCCCTACGTGGGCGAGCGGCGCGCCGTCCAGCTCAACTGGGTGACGGATGAAAGCGTCGTGCGCTACGAGGAGCGCCGCCACCGGTTCTCCGCGCGCCTGAAGAAATGGCTTCCGATCTAGAAGTTCTCCCCTCGCGAATCGCCGAGCACGGGTGGGCCGTCGAGCCGCTGTTTCTCGACCGCCGCGAAGTCGAGCTCTGGTCTTGTGAAGCGCGGGCGTCTTTCCGTGACGGCGGGTTTCGGCGAGCCGGTATCGGCAGAGGCGAAGGCCATCGGATCCGTCCCGACGTGCGCGAGGACCACGTGCGGTGGCTCGATCCCCCCGGTTTCGAGGCGGGTTGGCGTAACGCTCATTTGTAGTTACAATATGTAATGTGGATACTTGGTTTCGACTGGGATGAAACCAATCGGCGCAAATTAAGGTTGCACGGGCTCGACGAGGGCTCGGTCGAGGACGTCTTTGACACGGGTGATCCCTACTTCATCCAGCGCCGCTCCCAGCCGGGCCGCTATGTGGCCCTCGGTTTTGCTCCCGAGGGCCGTTTCGTCCTGGTGGTCTTCGAGTACGACGAGGAAACTCGTTGGATCAGGGTGGTGACTGCTTATGAGCCAACCGATTCGAGCTGGTGGAAAAAGTATGCGAAAGCCAAAGGGCTCGACGCGCCTTAAGGAACGTCCTCCGCGCCCAGAAGACGTCGACCCGGAGGCGATCGATTTCAAATCGATCGACTGGGGCGAGGTAGTGCCGGCGGATTTTGAGCTGGACCCAGCTCTGGTTGAGCGCATTCATGCGAGGCGCAAGCTCAGACAGCTCACGCTCCGGGTTGGACTCGATCAAGTCGCAGAGGCGCATCGCGTCGCCGCCCAGACCGGAACGAAATACCAGAGTGTTCTGCGTCGATGGCTGGCGGAGGGGGCGAGCCGCGCTCGAGTTCAGCGGATGAAAGGTGGACGGAAACCCAAGCCAGGCTAGACGACTAGACTAGAGATCCTGCGTGGACGCGTTGATCGAGTCGGGTCCGGAGCGGCAAGTCCTGCTCTCGTCCCCCCCGGAGGATGGGTGACGGTGCTCTTGTACCTGAACCAGGATTGGAAAGATGAGGGTGGCCGGCTTCGTCTCCTTCGGTTCTCCGCGAGCCTCGACGACGACTTCGCGGAGGTTCCACCGGATGCCGAGACCGCGGTCTTCTTTCGCCGCACCGACAACGCCTGGCATGGGCACACACCCTGCGTCGGGGAACGGCGTGCCATTCAGCTCAACTGGGTCACGGACGAGAGCGTGGTGCGGCATGAAGAGCGCCGCCACCGCTTCTCCGCGCGCTTGAAGAAGTGGCTTCCGGTGTAGAGACGATCCCGGCGCGGGTCGCGGAGCACGGCTGGGCCGTTCAAGATCAGTTCCTCGACCCCCGCGACGTCGAGCTCTGGTCTCGTGAAGCGCAGG
The DNA here is from genome assembly GCA_964553925.1 of uncultured Acidobacteriota bacterium. Lineage (GTDB taxonomy): Bacteria > Acidobacteriota > Vicinamibacteria > Marinacidobacterales > SMYC01 > DAISKN01. Next base: position 453 of record CAZKNR010000264.1, on the reverse strand, counting down.
TCTCCTTCCGCAACGGCGAGTTTCGCCGTGCGGGTATCGGACGAGGCGAAGGCCATCGGATCCGGCCCGAGGTGCGTGAGGACTACGTGCGGTGGCTCGATTGCCGGGGGCCACTCCCTCCGAGAGGCGCGACTTCGAGCTCATGGAGCTTCTGCGGCAGACCCTGAACCGAGAGCTCACCCTCGGGCCCTTTGGTTTCGAAGCTCATCTCCTGCTCTACCCTCCCGGAGCGCGCTACGCCGCCGTCATCTCGACCAGTTCCACGACGAAGGGGATCGCGTATTGTCCACGAGCCTCTACTTGAATCCGGACTGGGGTGCGGACGACGAGGGCTTCCTGAGGCTCTTTCTCAATGGGCTCAATGGGCTCAATGGGCTCAATGGGCTCAATGGGCTCAATGGGCTCAATGGGCTCAATGGGCTCAATGGGCTCAATGGGCTCAATGGGCTCGAC
>CAZKNR010000263.1:0-9355 GCA_964553925.1 uncultured Acidobacteriota bacterium | reverse complement strand
GGGGTCGAGCAGCAGGTCCAGTTCTTCTCGCAGGGAGAGCTGCCGCTCCGGATGGTGATTCTCGTGGACACCTCGGGGAGCATGCGCTCGAAGCTTCCGCTGGCGCAGGAGGCGGCGGTCCGCTTCGTCCGCTCGCTCAAGCCCTCGGACCAGGTCCAGGTGGTGGAGTTCAACGATCGAGTCCTCACTCTGGCCGATTTCACCTCGGACTTCGACCGCGTGGAACAGGCGATCCGCCAAACGGAGGCGACCGGTGCAACCTCCCTCTATAACGCCATCTACGTGTCTCTGAAGGATCTCCACCGCGAGAACCCGGAAGAGCTCGATCGAAGAGCCATCGTGGTCCTCTCCGATGGAAACGACACCAAGTCGGTCCTCGGCTTCGAAGACGTGAAAGAGCAGGCCCGAAAGAGCAGCGTCGTCATCTACGCGATCTCACTCCGCGCGAGCGACGAGGACCTCGCGAAGGACAAGTACCGAAACGCGAAGTACGAGCTCGACATGCTTGCCCGGGAGAGCGGGGGCGTATCCTACGCACCCGAGGCTATCGACGATCTCGCGGGGGCGTACGAACAGATCGCGGCCGAGCTGAAGAGCCAGTACAGCCTGGGCTACGTCTCGACGAACGCCGTCGCCGACGGCGCCTGGCGACGGCTGCAGATTCTCTCGAAGGAAGCCGGCACCGAGATTCGCTCCCGCGGCGGCTACTTCGCCCCGCGCCCCGCCCGGCGCCCCCGCCGGGCGCGGTGATCACCAGAAGGTGCGCGCGGGATATTGGCGGATGTCGGTGTCCGGTGGACCGGTGAGGACGATCGCGGGGAAGTTTTTCGGGACCACCTGCCCTTCCAGCAGGCGGAGCACATGTCTCATGATTGAGAATTCTAATGTGCCACGTTAGGATTCTCAAGGCGCTCAGCGGCGTGCACGTCGTCAGGCTTCAAGACGTCGAATCAAAGGCGAACCAGGCTCAGCGTGGGATCACGGGCAGCACGATCCGGGATGGGTAGGAGGCGCTGTGGTGGATCTCCTGGCGCGCCACCTCGGTCCTGGCGCTCTTTCCGATGGGCTCGCCGGTGTTCGGGTTGCGATCGAAATGCGGGTAGAGGCTCGACGTCACATGGATGCGGATGCGGTGGCCGGCACGAAAGAGGTTCGAAGTCACGAGGCGATTCAGCCGGATCGGAACTATGACGCCCGGCTCGAGAAGCGAGACCTTGTCCTCGCCGTCGCGGTAGCGGGCCCGGATCACCTCGAGGGTCGGGCTCATGAGATTGAAAGCGCGTCCGTCCGGATGAACGTCGAGAAGCCGTACCACGAAATCGGTGTCCTTCGCCGAGGACGCGGCGAAGAGCTCGACTTCGATGTGTCCGGTGACTTCGATGCCCTTCGAGAGAGGCTCGGTCTGGTAGACGAGAACGTCGTCGCGCGTCTCGAGCGGGCTCTGGTCGTAAGGCCCCTGAGCTCCTTCATGTGGGTCGACGACGGGGTCGAGGGGATCGTACGAGTACGTATCGGGACGCTCGTCATTCGGAGGGGGCTCGAGAGAGAGCTTGCCGCCGCTACTCAGGTAGTAGGGCGTCTCCACCCTCCGCGCGAGGGGCCAGTCTTCTTCGTCGCGCCATCGGTTCTCGCCCATGACGAAGATCTCGACGGGCTCTTCCCGGTCGAGGCCGTTCTCCTCGCCCTTGAGGTAGAAATCGAACCAACGCAGGAGTACGGCGTCATGATCGAGCCCCGCGTTCACCCCGAAATCGAGCTCTCCTTCGCGAATACGATCGAGCCTCGGGGTTCCATGCCGCCAGGGGCCGATGACGAGGCGGCTCCGATTCTTGCGCGTGCCCCGATAGTTGCGGATGGCGCCCGCGGGACCGTACCCCTCGTCGTGCCAGCCGGACAGGTTCAGCGCCGGGATTTCGATCTCGTCGTAGCGGGCCTCGACGTTGGCGAAGTCCCAGTAGGGACCGTCCTCGGGGTGCGCGAGCCAGTCGTAATACGCGGGCGCGACATCGCGGAGAACGGGAAGCTCCGAGAGCGGAAGAAACGAGAGCCACTCCTCGCGGTGCTTTTCCCAAAGGTCTTCGGCCTCAACCTCCGTCTTCGGGCCGGGAAGCCCGGAGCGGGCACGAACGTCGGGGGCGATGTTCAGGTAGAACCATGAGATCCATGAGAGGTCCCAGGCGCCACCATTGAAGAAGAAGTGGCGCGCGTTCGAAAAGCACATGAGGGGAGTGATGGTCACGAGGTGTGGAGGCTTCTCCATCGCCGCGAGCCACTGGACGGCGCCGGGATAGGAGAGGCCCGCCATGCCGACCTTTCCGTTCACGTAGGGAAGAGAGGCCGCCCACTCGACGGTGTCGTAGCCATCCTTCCCCTCCTGGTGGTAGGGATGATAAACGCCATCCGAGGCGTACCGGCCGCGCACGTCCTGGGCGACGACCACGTAGCCCGCGCGCGCCGCTCGGATGGCGAAGGAATCCCTCCACTCGTAAGCCTTCCCGTAAGGAGTGCGCAGAAGGATCGCGGGAAACCGTCCGGGCGCGTCGGGCCGGAGGATGTCGGCGCGAAGGACGACACCGTCGCGCATCGTCGCGGCAACGTCGGTCTCGAGGACGACGCTCGCGGCGATGGCGAGAACGAGCGAGATCACGCCGGAACCGAAGCCTTCGGGATGGCGGCCGCATCCGGAAGCGAGGCGACCGACCAGCAGAGCGAGAGGAGCTCCTGAGCCTTGCTCGCCGAGAGGACCGAATCCGCCTGGCCGCGGAACTTCGCTTCCAGATCGCGATCGCTCAGGGGGTTCTCGAGACTACCAACGACGTTCTCGACGTGTTTCTCGAGAGCGCGCCCCGAGGCGAGGAGCACGCGGGCGAAGACTTCTTCCTCGCGAACCCCCGGATCCACGGTGGCGGTGACACGGTCGCGGAGCGCCACCACCTCGGGGTCGCGCACCGCTTCGTCGCTGTACTCCCTCTGGCCCACGACTCCGCGGAGGAGGGCGACGGCGGCGGAGTGATAGACGCTAAACTTTCCTTCGAGCCCTTTCATTGGAGTCTTCTTTCCCGTGAGCTCCAGGACCAGCGGATGCACCCGGAGCTCGACGCGGGCGATGTCAGCGCTGTCGAGAGCGTGCTCTTTGCGGAGCTGAATGCAGGCGTCGATCGTCGGGTGGATGACGATCCCGCAGGGGAAAGGCTTGTACGTGTTGCGCGTCACCTCGTAGGTTTCTCCAAGACCCTGGGTCAGCTTCGAGAAGTCACGATTCTCCGAGAGGACGTGGGCGAATCCCCGCGGCGCCTCGAGACTTTGCTCGGAGCTGGTGAAGTTCTTCGAGGCGAGAAGAGCGGCGGTGAGCCCGTTCTGCGCCGCCCGGCCTGGATGGAAGGCTTTGCACATCGTCCCGAACATTTCCCGGAGCCCCGCCGACTGCGTCGCCGCAATCCCTAGAGCCCAGGTCATCTGCTTCTCATCGAGGCCGAGGATCTTCCCCGCCGCCGCAGCAGCCCCGAAGACCCCGGCGCTTCCGGTGATGTGGTAGCCCTGGTCGTAGTGCCAGGGATAGACCGCCATCCCGATGCGGCACTCGACCTCGACTCCGAGGATGAACGCGTGGAGGAAGTCGGCGCCGCTCAGAGACTGCCGCTCCGCGAGAGCGAAGAGCACCGGCGCCACCGGACCCGCGGGGTGGATGATGGTCTCGAGGTGGGTGTCGTCGAAGTCCAGCACGTGGGAGCTGATCCCGTTGAGAAGCGAAGCGTGAAGGATGTCGAGCCGCTCCTTCCGGCCGAGGACTGTCGCCGTACGAGGTCCCGAGAGCTCGGAAAGGGCGGACAAGGCGCAATCCACGGTCTCGTGGCGGGCTCCTCCGAGGGCGCAGCCCACCCAGTTCACGATCGATCGAGCGGCCTCCTTACGGGCGGCCTCTGGGATGTCGGACCACTTCGACTCGACGACGAAGCGGGCAAGGAGCCGAGTGACCCCACTTCCGCTCGACTCCAACCACCCCGGAAGGCCAAGGGACAAAGCGCCGGGCACGGCGCCGGACGATTTGAGGAACGTTCGTCTGGAGATGCTCATGATTATTTCCGTTCGAGGATCGGAAGCACCACGTGGGACGGGTGCGAGGCCTCATGGTAGAGGGTGTTGTCGGCGTTCTCTATTCTTCGGTTCATACCCAGAGGCTCGCCGGTATTGGGGTTGACGTCGAAGCGGGGAAAGTTGCTGCTGGAGACGTCGACGCGGATGCGGTGGCCCTTCTTGAAGACGTTGGCCGTGGGAAAGGGCTCGATCTCGAAACGGTAGATCTCACCGGGGGTCATCAGTTGCTGGCGCTCCGGACCGTTTCGGTAGCGCGCGCGCAGAATGCCGTCCGTGAGGTTCATCTCGAAACCCGAGGGGTAGTCCGAAGAGGGCGGGTAGACGTCGACGAGCTTCGCCGTGAAGTCGGTATCGAGGGCGGTCGACGAAGCGTGAAGCTCGACTGCGATCGGCCCTATGACTTCGACGTCGAAGGCCAAGGGCTCGGTCTGGAACACCACGACGTCCGGCCGCGCGCTCAACGGAAGGAAGGGAGGCTTCGCCCCGTAGATCCCCTCGCGCTCTTCCTGGTGATAGGCGCCGGGCTCGAACACCGGGCTGGTGCTGGAGAAAGCGCCGCCCAGAGTCGGCACCGGGTCCCGCGGATCGAACGTGTAGGTCGTCGCGCTCTCGCCCTCCGTCGGGGGACTTTTCGAGAGGGAACCGTCGCCATGGAAGAAGTAGCGAGTCTCTGTCGTTTCCGGAAGGGGCCAGCTCGCGGCCGTGACCCATCGTCCCCCGTGGTAAAGGCGGCCGTTTTCGTCCTTGTGCCCGTCCCCGGTGCCCATCACGAAGATCCGGACCGGCTCCTCCGCGAAGGCCCCACCGCCCTTCAGAAATCGATCGAACCATCGCAGGTGGAACTCGCGAGGGAAGTCCGCCCGCGCGGCCTCGGGGCCGAACTCCACGTCCCCGGCGTAGGAGCGGGTGTTCCCGCCGTGGGTCCAGGGTCCCATCAGGAGATAGATGGGCGACGTCTTCTGTTTCGAGAGCTCGACGAAGTTTTGAATCGTGCCGCCGGCGTAGGAGTCGTACCAGCCGGAGACGTGGATCATCGGGATGTCGAGGGTCTCGACGTAGTGCTCCTGCCAGTTGACGTCCCGGTGTTTCCAGTAATCGTCGTCGTAGTCTCCGTGAGTCGCCATCTCGAGAATGTAGTCCTCGAAGTTGGGAGCGACGGAGAGAGGATTGAGGCCCTTCCGCAGGGGAAGCGCCTCGAGCCAGCTCTCGATCGGAGCGCGAGCGAGGTGCTCCTTCACCAGAGGGTCTTCGGTCTCGGCCTCGAGCTGGCGGAAGGCCCACGTGAGCTGCTGGAGCTCGAAGGCGCCGTGGTTTCGGACCTTGTGGTCCCAACCGTTCGACATCCCGCCCATGTTGAGGACGATGGTCGCGAGAGCATCCGGCCGGAGCTTCGCCGCGTTCGCCTGGACGTGAGCGGAGTACGACGTCCCCCACATCCCGACCTTTCCGCTCCCGTAGGCGAGCTTCGCGAGATATTCGATGGTGTCAAAACCGTCCGCGCCTTCCCCGATGTACTTGGTGAAGACTCCCTCGGAAGCATAGGTGCCGCGCACGTCCTGAAGAGCCACGACGTACCCGTTCGCCGCGAAGTAGCGCGCCGACTCGACGAGGCTCGACCCCGTCTTGCCGTACGGGGTCCTCTGGAGAAGAACCGGTAGCTTCTCGTCCAGGGGCGCTCCGCCGCTGGCGGGGCGATAGACATCCGTCGCGAGACGGACGCCGTCCCGCATCGGGATCATGAGGTTCTCTTCGAACCGCACCACCTCGAGTGAGGCCACGAGCGCGAGGGCCGTCAGCATGGTGGGTATCCTCGCCGCTTCCGGCGCGCGGCGTCAACCGCTGACATGTCTACCAGGGCCTACCAGGGCCTACCAGGGCCTACCAGTGGAACGATGACGAAAATCGTCAGCGCTCGATCAACCTCGAGAGGCTCCCGTCGATCCGCGATCCCGAGGGGACTCCGGCAAGACAGGCTGAGGATAGGCGGAGGAACTCTTCCGGATTCAGGGAGCGTCGGTGACGGTTCCGGTAGCGTCGCGCCCAAACGCTTCCAGGCCGGACAGCCGAGCATAGAGCGAGCGGGTGCGCTCGACGAACCCGAGATGTTCTTCGGAGATCCGCCCGCCTTCGACGACGCAGCTTGAGAGCGAGATCAACGGATAGCCGAAGCGGTTACGTGGAGCTCCGGAGGTAGCCTCCGCTTGGTCCGCACGGTCGCAGCTAGCCCGAGGCGCTCGCCAGTCTGCCACTTTCGCTTTCGGAAGGGCCAGGGGGACTCCGGGCGCCTACTCCAGCTTCAGCTCACGACCGGCTCCCGATTCCACGTTCTTCTGAATGGAATTGAAGTCAACGCAAAGATTGCTTTTTTCGCCGGTTGACTGTAACGGCCGCAGGAAATACCGTGCTCGCTCATGGAGCTCGAGCCCGAAGCCGCGGAACGGGAGGGAGGTCTCAAACGAGAGCTCTCCTCCTGGCAGCAGAGCATGATCGCGCTCGGCGGCACCATCGGCGTCGGCCTTTTCCTCGGAAGCGGCGCCACCATCGGGCTCGCGGGTCCGGGCGTCGTTCTCACCTATCTCATCGCTGCCATTCCCGCGATCGCCATGGGGTTCGTGCTCGCGGAGATGGCGAGCGTCCATCCCGTCGCCGGCTCCTTCGGGGTCTACTCCGACCTCTACGTCGGGCGGTGGGCCGGCTTCGCCACACGCCTCACCTACTGGTTCGCCGAGACCCTCGCCATTGGCGCCCAGCTGACGGCGGTCGGAGTGTATTTCGGGTTCTGGTTCCCGGACGTCCCGCCGTTTCTGTTCATGGCGGGAGCGGCCCTCATCGCGATCGCGGTGAACGCGCTCCACGTGGGGCGTTTCGGTTTTCTGGAATCGGCGTTCTCGATGGTCAAGGTCGCGGCGATCGTGGGTTTCATCCTCGCGGGTGCGGCCCTCGTTTTCGGGGTCGGCTCGCGGGAGGCGATCGGCCTTTCGAATCTGACCGCGGACGGCGGTCTCCTCCCGAACGGCCTGACCGGCGTCTGGCTCGCGCTCACCCTCGTGATCACGAGCTACCTCGGGATGGAAACGGTGGCGGTGACCGCGGGCGAGGCCAACAATCCAGAGAAGACGGTTCCTCGTGCGCTCCTCGGAACGGCGGCCGCGCTCACCGTGCTCTACGTTCTTTCGATCGGGGTCATCGTGACCATGAGCTCCTGGAGGGCGATCTCCGAGACCAGCGGCACTGTCAGCGGTAGCCCGTTCGTCGCCGCGTTCGAGGGCCTCGGTGTTCCCTACGCGTCGAGCCTCATGAACTTCGTGGTGATCTCTGCCGCTTTCACCGCGGTCATGAGTCATCTGTACATCTGCACGCGCATGCTCTTCTCGCTCTCGCGGGCGGGGTACATTCCGAAAGCCGTGGGGGCGGTCGACCGGCGCGGGGTGCCTCTTCGCGCCCTCGCGGGCTCCGCCGTGGGGATGGTCATCGCCCTCGCTCTCGCCGCGAAGGGTCGTCAGGTGTTCCTTCCAATGTATGGAACCGCGGTCGCGGCGCTCTTATCGATCTGGCTCCTGATCTTCGTCTGTCATTTTCGCTTTCGCCGGCGGCTCGATCCCGAGCGGCTCGCGGCGCTCCCGGTGCGCGTGCCGTTCCATCCTTTGCCGGGGGTCGTCGGAATCGCCCTCATCCTCGCGTGCCTGGGAGCGACGCCCTGGGTTTCCGGTCTCGAATGGACCGTCCCCATGTTTCTCGTCTGGCTCGCGGTCGTAGGCTGCGTCTATCTGGCGCGTTTTAGGGGAGACTACGCCCATGAGCATGACTAGCGTCTTCAAGCCGCGCCGACTGGGACATGCGAACCTCTGGGTCGAAGACCTGAAACGCTCGCAGGATTTCTACCACCGCACCTGCGGTCTCACCGTCGAGTTCTGGGAGCCGGACCTGGTCGCCACGTTCCTCGGGACCGGAAACACGCCCCACGACCTCGGCATGATCGAGACCACCGGCGGGAAAGCGCGGTACGGGCGCAACGGCCTCCTTCAGATCCCCGAGGGCGTCGGCGCGACGGTGGGCCTCGGGCACCTCGCCTGGGAGCTCTCGAACGAGGTCGAGCTGGTCGAGGGCTACCGGAGGGCGAAGGCGGACGGCGTCGCGCTCGATATGACCGTAGACCATCAGGTGGCTCACAGCGTCTACCTCTTCGACCCCGATGGCAACACCATGGAGTACTACTGCGACACCGTGAAGAACTGGCGAAAGATTCTCCATGGAGAGATGGAGCTCATCACCGCCGGCTGGGATCCCGAGGCGGCTGAGCCGTTCCAAGAGCCTCGCTACGAAGAGGAACCCGAGATCCGCACCGTCGAGGATGCGCCCGTTCATCCGCGGCGCGTGACCCACGCGGTTCTCCTGACGTCCGACCTCGATCGCCTCGCTCGCTTCTATCGCGAAGTCGGCGGTCTCGAGGAGGTCCACCGGTCGGAGGGTGTCGTGTTTCTACGAGGAAGCCTCTCCGGCTACGCCTATCATCTCGTCCTTTGCCGGAAGGACGCAGGCGACAAGCGCCGGTATCACCACGTCTCGTTCGAGCTCGAAAGCGAAAGGGCGCTTCTCGACGCGGAGAGGGAGCTTCACCGCCGGGGTGTCGATCCCGAGCAGGTGGTCGACTCCGAGCTCAAGCGAAGCTTCTTCCTCCGTGATCCCGACGGGCTTCTCTCCGAGTACTACGTGAGGCGCGCTCCGGGCTTTCCCGATCTCGGGAAGCTCCCGGTTGAGGCGAGGCCGCTCCACCTGTGAGTCCTGCTGAATCTTCTCGACGTCGGCTCATCTGAGGATGGACTTGTTCGAGGGAGGGCAAGCACCCGGGCGGATTCCCGATGGCCCCACGACAAAGGCGGAGGAAGCGCCGTGCGCGTGAGGCGCGTGGAAGGCCGCGGCTCGGGTTTCAGAACACGACTACGATGTCGTAACGTCGAAAGACCGGATCCGCAGTCACCACCGGCATCCGACGTCGCCGCGCCGTAGCAATGATCAGTCGATCGCAAGGATCGCCATGGATCGCTGGCAACTCCGTCGCATCGATGCAGACCTCGAGATCGATGGGCAACACCTCGAGATCGTGATGATCCAGGACCGATCCAAACCAGTCCGTCACCCGGGCCGGTAACTTCAGTTTTCCTTTCTGAGCCTTGATGCCGATTTCGAAGCCGGTAATGGCAGACACGTACACCACGGACTCGGCATCGATGCGCTTTCGGACGGCTTCGGAGAGCTCGTT
>CAZKNR010000262.1:0-5416 GCA_964553925.1 uncultured Acidobacteriota bacterium | reverse complement strand
GCGCCTGAGCGTATCCGCATTCGCCCAGCCTATATCGGTTGGGATATGGTTCGGGCGATGCTCGATGCGATCGAGAAGCTTCACGCGCAATGACCGAGGCCCTGCGGAAGTCGCTCGTCCCGCTCGAGGCCAAGGCGCGCGAGCTCGAGCCCGGGGCCGAGGTCCGGCGCCGGCTCTTCGACGACGTCTCCGCGTATGCCGAGGAGTTTCTTTCGAAGCTTCCCGACCTTCCCGCTTTTCTCGAGACTGAAGACCGGGGAATCGGAATTCTCGAGACACCCATCGGCGAGGAGCCGCGGCCGCTCGCGCTTCTCCTCGATCATCTCCGGCGCGACGTCGATCGGCCGGGTCTCAATCCCGCCTCGGGGGGACACCTCGGCTATATCCCCGGAGGCGGCCTCTACGCCTCCTCCCTCGGGGACTTCCTCGCGGCCGTCACCAATCGCTACGCGGGGGTGTTCTTCGCTTCGCCGGGCGCGGTGCGCATGGAGAACATGCTCCTCGATTGGATGAGCGGTCTCGTCGGCTATCCGAAGGAGACCGCGGGGGGAAACCTGACGTCCGGCGGCAGCATCGCGAACCTCATGGGAGTGGTGACGGCGCGGGACGCCCACGAGATCCGCTCGCGCGACGTCGAGCGCGCGGTCATCTATCGGACGGCGCAGGCGCACCACTCGGTCGCGAAGGCCATCCGCCTCGCCGGGCTCTCGGAGGCGGTCCAGCGTCTCGTGCCCCTCGACGAGCGGTACCGAATGCGTGCCGGGGCGCTCGAGCGGCTGATTGCGAGCGACCGCGCCGCCGGGCTCCTCCCGTTTCTCGTCATCGCCAGCGCGGGCACCACCGACACTGGCGTCGTCGATCCCATCGAGGACGTCGCCGCCCTCTCTCGGAAAGAGAACCTCTGGCTGCACGTCGATGGCGCGTACGGCGGATTCTTCATTCTCTGCGACGAGGGCAAGCGCGCGCTCGGACGACTCGACGGCTCCGATTCCCTGGTGATGGATCCGCACAAGACGCTCTTCCTCCCCTACGGCTCGGGTGCCGTGCTGGTTCGCGATCGCGCGAGGCTCCTTTCGAGCCATCACTACGCCGCGAACTACATGCAGGACGCGCTTCGAGCCAGAGACGAGCTGTCGCCCGCCGATCTTTCCCCCGAGCTCACGAAACATTTCCGCGGCCTGAGGCTCTGGATGCCGCTCCTCCTCCACGGGCTCGCGCCGTTTCGCGCGGCCCTCGAGGAGAAGATGCTCCTCGCCCGATACTTCCACGAACGGCTCTCGGAGCGTCCGGGCTTCGAGGTCGGTCCCTATCCCGATCTTTCGGTCGTCATCTTCCGCTATCGCCCCGCGAGCGGCGACGCCGACGCCTTCAACCAGAAGCTCGTCGAGGCGATTCAGCGCGACGGACGCGTGTTCCTCAGCTCGACGATTCTGAACGGACGCTTCACTCTCAGGCTCGCCGTGGTCTCGTTCCGCGTCCACCTCCCGACCATCGACCTCGCGCTCGAGATTCTGGACCACGAGGTGCGCCGGCTCGAATCGACCTGATCGGCTTCCGCTTCCCATCGACTCCTTGGACGGCTAAGATGACGCGTTGGGAGCTTCAGGGCTCCGATAACCGCAGCTGACATGAACTCCGGACGAACGCTCTTACACTACCGCCTCCTCGAGAAGATCGGTGAGGGCGCGATGGGTGTGGTGTGGAAAGCCCTCGACACCACCCTCGACCGCCAGGTTGCTTTGAAAGTTCTCCCGGAGAGCCTTTCGGGAAATCCCGACCGGCTGGCGCGGTTCGAGCGAGAGGCGAAGCTTCTCGCTTCGGTGAACCACCCGAACATCGCCACTCTCTACGGATTCCACCAAACCGAGGGACATCATTTCCTCACGATGGAGCTCGTCTCGGGAAAGAACCTCGAGGAGCGGCTCGCGGAAGGGTCTCTCTCCCAGAAGGAAGCCCTGGCTCTTGGCGAGCAGATAGCCGACGGTCTCGCGGCGACGCACCGGCACGGCGTGATCCATCGCGACTTGAAGCCGGCAAACATCGTCGTCACGCCCGACGGCAAGGTCAAGGTTCTGGACTTCGGCCTCGCGAAGGCCCTCGAAACCGCTCCGCCAACGACCTCCGACAGCTCGTCGCCGACGATGAGCTCTGCCGGGACTCGAGCGGGTGTCATCCTGGGCACGGCGGCATACATGAGTCCCGAGCAGGCGAGAGGCCGCCCCCTCGACGAAAGAACCGATGTTTGGGCCTTCGGCTGCATTCTGTACGAGCTTCTGACCGCGCGGAAGATTTTCGCGGGCGAGACCTTCTCGGATTCGCTCGCCGCCCTCCTGACGAAGGAGCCCGCGTGGGACGATCTGCCTCCCGGGCTTCCAGCGATTGTGAAGACCCTCCTGCAGCGGTGCCTGAAGAAGGACGCCAGCGACCGACTCCGGGACATCGCGGAGGCCCGGAGGGATCTGCATTCCGCTTTGCGCGAACCCCCGGCCGAATCGTCCCCGGTGAGGCCGCGCCCGACCGAGAAGTCCATCGCGGTTCTCCCATTCGTGAACCGAAGCGCCGAAACCGACAGCGAGTTCTTCAGCGACGGCCTCTCGGAGGAGTTGATCCACGCGCTCGCCCGGCTTCCCGGCCTGCGGGTAGCCTCGCGGACGTCGGCGTTTCGATATCGCGGCCGCGATATCGACGTTCGCCAGATCGGAAAGGAGCTCAACGTCGCGACCGTCCTCGAAGGGAGTGTTCGCCGGGCGGGAACGAGGCTTCGCGTCACCGCACAGCTGGTGAACGCCGACGACGGCTATCAACTCTGGTCAGAGCGTTACGACCGCGAGATGACGGACGTATTCGAGATCCAGGACGAGATCACCGAGGCGATCGTCAAAACCGTCGCCCCGACACTCCTCGGGCAGCAAGCGCGCCCGAGAAAGCGGCACACGGAGAATCTCGAGGCCTACGAGCTCTACTTGAAGGGCCGGCACTTCTGGCACCAGCGTACGGAGAGCGCCCTCAGAGCCGCGATCGACTGCTTCCAGCGGGCGATCGAGCTCGACCCCGGCTACTCCCTGGCCCACGCGGGTTTGGCGGATGCGTTCTCGATTCAGCGGCCCAACGGGTTCGTCTCGGCAAAAGAGGGAAAACCCAGGGCCGAGGAAGCGGCGAAGAGGGCGATGGAGCTCGACCCGACTCTGGCGGAATCGCATTTCGCCTCGGCGTTGACTGAGCTCTACTACGGGGACGACTGGCTTCGAGCCGAGCCCCACTTTCGAAGGGCGCTGGAACTCGATCCAAGCTCTTCCATGGTCGCCATCTACTATGGCCTCTTCCTTTCGTTGGCCCAGCGGTTCCAGGAAGCCCTCCCTCACATCGAGACCGCCATCGAGCTCGACCCGATGTCCCCGTTCGTCCACGCGATCGGGGCTCTGGCCCAGTATGCGGCGCGCCGATACGAGGAGGCCCTGCGGCTCGGCGAGAAAGCGCTCGCCATCCAGCCGGACTTCGCCCTGGCGCTGTGGACCATCGGCTTCGCCTGCTGCAAGCTCGAGCAGCACGAGAGAGCTCGAGAGGCCCTCGAAACGCTCGGGCTCATCTCGAAGCGCGCCCCTTTCTTCGTGGGAATGCTCGGCTTCCATCTGGGTGTGACCGGCCGCGGAGACGAGGCACGACGGATCCTCGAAGAGCTCGACGCTCGGCGCGAGAAGGAATACGTCACCCCAGTAGCAACCTTTCTGATCTATCTCGGGCTCGGGGATCGAGAAAAGATGTACGAGAGCCTTCAGGCGTGCGTCGAGGACCAGGCCACACCTGTCTCGTTCATCGTCCTCGCGCCGTTTCTCGACGACCTCGCTTCGGAGCCGCGCTTCGCTGACATCTTTCGTCGTCTCGGAATCGCCGCCGCGCTCCCGTCGCCCACCCGCCCTCGCAAGGATTAGAATAAAAAGTGAATGGCGACCGACGAGACCGCTCCGCCGCTCCCGGAGGCGGGCGTCGAGGAGCGTGAGCCCGAAAAGGCGGCGGCACCTCCCGAGCCCTCCGAGCTCCCTGAGCTCAAAGAGCCGGCCTGGGCGACGTTCAGCGACGAGGAGCTCTTGAACCTTCGCTTCAGCGATCTCGGGCTCGAGAAGGAAGGGGCGTTTCTCGAAGCGCGAATCGAGGAGCTGAACCGGGAGCTCGAGGCGAAGGGCGTCGTCTTCCGTCCGTACTTCTGGATATCCGACGACTGGTTCACGCCTGACGAGGTTCCGGGAATCGCGCTCCCCTTCTTTCTCGCCCACCCTCGCCTCATGGAGCTCGAGCGCGCCCAGATGCTCGAGGTCGAGGGCGGAACGGTCGACTGGTGCCGTCGCATCTTTCGCCACGAGTCCGGGCATGCCATCGATCACGCGTACGACCTCCACCGCCGCCGCAACCGTCAGAGGTTATTCGGCCTCTCCTCGGCGCCCTATCCCGAGTCCTACGCTCCCAAGCCCTTCAGCAAGAATTTCGTGAGAAACCTCGACTACTGGTACGCGCAGAGCCATCCCGACGAGGACTTCGCGGAAACCTTCGCGGTCTGGCTCGATCCCGCCTCATCGTGGCGGGAGCGGTATCAGGGATGGCCCGCGCTCCGCAAGCTCGAGTACATGGACAAGCTCATGCAGGAGACCGCCGACGAGCCCGTGCCGCTGAAGACCCGGCGCCGGCCCTTCGCTCTCCCCGGCCTCAAACCGACGCTCCGCTCCCATTACGAGAAGAAGCGCGAGATGTACCAGGTGGAGTTTCCGACGTTTTACGATCGCGACCTGAAGCGCCTGTTCGACGGAACCCAGCACGAGGGCGCCGTGACCGCCGCCGAGTTCATCTCTCAGCATCGGCGCGAAGTACGCCGGCTGGTGGCGCGCTGGACGGGAGTGTTCCAGTACACCGTGGATCAGGTCCTTCTGGAGATGACGCGCCGCGCCCGGGAGCTGAACCTCCTCGTAGGAGCGAACCCCGACGAGGCAAAGCTCAACTTCTCGCTTCTTCTGGCGGTGCATACCATGAACTACCTTCACAGCGGCCGGTACCGCTTCGCACTATGAAGAAGCTCCGGGTGCTCGCGCTGATGCACGAGGGCATGGTGCCGCCCGAGGACGTAACCGGCGTCGATGTCCGTGAAGCGCCCTGGAAGATGGAGCGCGACGTCATCGAAAACCTCAGGCAGATGGGACATGACGTTTCGAACCTCGGGGTGGGGAGCGATCTCGGCGCCATCCGCCGCTCCATCGACCTGTTCCAGCCGCACATCGTCTTCAACCTCCTCGAGGATTTCGACGACGTTCCCATCTACGACCAGAACGTGGTGAGCTACCTCGAGCTGCAGCGGGTCCCCTATACCGGCTGCAACGCCCGCGGCCTCCTCCTCGCGCGGGACAAGGCGATCTCAAAGAAGCTCCTCACC
>CAZKNR010000261.1:0-2398 GCA_964553925.1 uncultured Acidobacteriota bacterium | reverse complement strand
GGGTCGTATCGCCAACGTCTCTTCCAGGTAACCCACGGGATCGGACGGGCTCATGCCGAAGAGCTGTTCTGCGAGAGGCGCGCGAGCGCGGCCCATGCCTCCTCCGAGCTTTTCGACGATCTCGTAGTGTCCATGCGCGGTCTCCGCGTCGTGCTGTACGCGGAGGGTTCTGACATCGGATTGGACCTTTCGCCTGTCGGGTTTGTGCCTCATACTGGTTTTACACCCTCGTTCACCAGAAACGACAAGCCAGAAGAGGAGCGACCGGAAATTGAGCCCGGATGTCGCGAAGGCAATCCCGCATCTCCGTGTCCGCGGTCTTTTGACCGAGGCGCAGGCGAGCAGGCTCCTTCGGGTCGCAAGAGGCGAGCTGCTCTCGGTCCGAAACGAGCTCCGGACCCTCCTCTATACCGGAGTCGTCCTCATCACCACCGGGGTGGGCTTTCTCGTTCGGGAAAACCTCGATCGGCTCGGGCCGGTCACGATCGCGATCGGCATCGGGGTTGCGGCGGCGGTCTGTTTCTTTTGGATCGCGCGCCATGCGGCACCCTTCACCTGGAAGGAAACCCCTTCCATACACGTCGCCTTCGACTACGTCCTGCTCCTCGGCGTTCTGCTCGCTTCCGCGGACCTTGCCTACGTCGAAGCGCAGTTCACTCCTCTCGGGCCGAACTGGCCGTGGCACCTCCTCTTCGCGAGCCTTTCCATGGCCGCACTCGCTTTCCGCTTCGATTCCCGCGTCGTGTTCTCGCTCGCGCTCTCGACGTTCGCCGCGTGGCGCGGGGTCTCGGTGTCGTTCGTCGACCAGGAGTTCTGGCCGAACTCGGGCGGCGCCGCGCGCCTCAATACCATCGGCTGCGGGGTGCTCTTCGTCCTCCTGGGCGTGCTCCTCGTCCGCGTGAAACGAAAGGAACACTTCGAGCCCGTCGCGACGTACGTCGGCATCTCCCTCGTGCTGCTCTACCTCACATCCGGTTCGTTGACCGACGAGCCGTCCTGGAGCGCCCATACCATCGCCCTCATCCTGGCGGGCGCCAGCCTCGCCGCGTACTCGCTTCACGTCAGACGGCGCTTCCCTCTGTTCGCCATGGGAGTGCTCGCCGTCTACGTCGGGCTCAGCCGCGCCATCGTGCCTTCCCTCGACGACGAAACCGTCATGTTCCTGTGGTTCCTGTTCACCTCGGTTGGAGCGATCGCCGCACTCATGGCCGTGCATCGCGCTCTGGAGAAGTCGTCTTGAGGAAGGACGTCGAGGCCGCCGACCGCTGCGAGGAGGTGCGCGCGGCGGCTCGCGCCTGGAATCGCGCCGGCGCCATCGACCAGAGGACCCTGGATGCGATCCGGAAGCAATATCCCGACGACCGCTCCCGGGTCAGGCCCGCCTTTCGTGTCCTGCTCTTTCTCTTCACCTTCGTCGCGGCAGGATCGGCGTTCGCGGTTCTGGCGCTCATCTCGGTCCCCATGGGAGCGGTCCTTTTTCTCGCCGCGCTCGGTTCCATCGCTCTCACCGAAGTACAGATCGGAGAGCTGCGGAGGTCGAGCGCCGGCGCGGAGGAGGCGACGGCGCTCCTCTCGTTCTGGTTCTCGGTCGCCGCCCTCGGGTGGTCGTTCGTGGACGCGGGCGGAGACTTCCCGTGGCGATTCCTCTCTGTGGCGGCGGTGGTGCTGGCCGCCGTCGCCGCCTGGCGGTGGGGGCTTTCCATCTTCGGCGTCCTCGCCGCGGTGTGCCTCTTCGCCTCGTTGTCCTTCTGGTCTGAAGCCAGAACCTGGTGGGTTCTCGCGGCGCTCGCTCTTATTTTTCCGCTCCTCTCCGCGTCCGTGTCCCCGCGACTCTCTCCCGCGCATCGTCGCGCCGCGGACGCCGCCCTGGTAACGGTGCTCGGGGCGCTCTACCTCGCCGTTCACCTGAGCTCCTACGACTGGTGGCTTCTCGAGCGAGACTCCTGGTACGGCTCTCTCGAAGGCAGTCGCCCGGGACGCTCCGTCTTCATCGCGACGACCGCGTTCGTCCCCGTGTTTCTTCTCGCGGGAGGCGTCTTCCTGCGGAGACCCCTCTTGCTCCGTATGGGTGTCGTACTCGGCGTCGCCTCACTCGTCACCCTTCGCTTCTACGTGCATGTGGCGCCGCTCTGGGTCGTCCTCCTCGCGAGCGGCGGCGCCGCGGTCGCCATCGGAATGCTTCTCAACCGCTACCTCGCTTCTGGCCCGAGAGGAGAACGACACGGCTTCACCGCCGAGCCTCTCTTCGGCGATGAGTCGCGCGCCAAGGCTTTCGACGCAGGCCTGGGAATGGCGCTCGCCCCTGGACCCGCCCCGAGCGGGACGCCTGGAGAGCCCGGTTTCGAAGGCGCCGGCGGTCAGTTCGGGGGAGGCGGCGCGAGCGGGAAATACTAACGAG
>CAZKNR010000260.1:0-28068 GCA_964553925.1 uncultured Acidobacteriota bacterium | reverse complement strand
GTTTCGCAAGAACGGCTCAACCCTCGTGGGCGACGTCCATCCCAGGGACGCGATGGAACTCGCGTCGGCGTTCACTCCCGTGCCCGGAGGCGTCGGGCCACTGACCATCGCGATGCTCCTCTCGAACACCCTCGATCTCGCGAGAGCGCGGCGGGGCTGATGGCGAGGAAATGCTGAAAGTCGGCCTCACCGGAGGGATCGGCTGCGGCAAAACCGTGGTGCGCCGAAGGCTCGAGGAGCGGGGGATTCCAACGCTCGATGCGGACGCCGTCGTTCATCGGCTGCTCCAGTCCGGGACCGACGTCACCCGGCAGATCGCGAAGAGCTTCGGTCGGGCGGTCATCGCTTCGGATGGATCGGTGGATCGAAAAGCCCTCGGCGCCATCGTCTTCCGCGACGAGGAGGCGCGAAAGAAGCTGAACGCCATCGTCCACCCCGGGGTGTGGCGGGAGATCGAGCGTTTCTTCGAAGAGCGGGAGAAAGCATCCGACCCTGTGGCCGTCGTCGACGCCGCGCTTATGATCGAGACCGGCTCCTATCGGCGATACGACCTCGTGGTCGTCGTTCACTGCCCTCCCGAACTGCAGCTCGAGCGCCTGATGGCGCGGGACGGACTTTCGCAGGAGGACGCCCTCCGTCGCGTCCATTTGCAGATACCGATCGAGGAGAAGCGCCCGTTCGCCGATTTTCTCGTCGATACCTCGGGCTCGATCGAGGAGAGTCTGAGGCAGGCCGACGAGCTAGCTTCGGAGCTGCAAACGAGTTAGCTGAGCTGTCGGCGATCGCCGAGCTCAACTGCGCGGAAGCGCCACCACCACGATGCGGCTTCTCCAGGCGACTTGCTGCGGGGTTTCCCTGGGACCTCGACCAGCGTCCGATCTGCTCCGGGGCATTTGTCACTGAGGTTGAGCGCCGGGAGTGGGCTGGCATGATCCGGAGTACGCCGACCCTGTTCGGTCGTCCCAGTCATGGGTTGGACATCAAAGTAGAATTCGGGGTGGGCCAAAGCCCTTCTTCAAACCACCGCTGTGCGGGTGGCAGTGGATTCACTGAGTCGGCTGATTCTCCATGCCCTGATAATATCCGTCGCTACATTGAAGGGAATACAGCCGGCGGGGAACCTGGTCAGGAGGCGTCAAATCGTCGCGAGTTCTCTCATCGATGAACCAGACCTCGAGGCTAACAAGCTCGTCGTCACCCGAGTGTGTCGCGTTCCAACGATGACAGTGCCACTCGGCGTAACGGCGTCGAAGATGCGAGAACTGTGGACTTTCGTAGAGAGGCTCCGTCAGGCGCATCTCGTACGCGTTCCACCGGTGAGAGTGGTGATAGGCGGAGATGAGCTTGGGCTTCTCCCACGAGAGCTTCGGGCCGGTCCACCACAAGTTCGCCACCCTTCCGTCCTTGAGCACTCCCGGAATCACATACCAGCCGTCCTCGCGAGGCACGTTCGGGGTGAACATCGCCCACTTCTGATTGATTCTGAGCCAGTTGCCGGCGGCGGCGAGCGCTTTGGGGAAGCTCTTTTCGTCGTCGAGACCCCAGAGGTTGTAGGCGAGCACGTAGACCAGGAACGCTCCGGCGATGAGCTCCGCGAAAACCCGCGGGAACCGCCGGAGTTTGGCGGCCCGGAGGCTCGAACCCTCTTCGGCCATCGGTGCCGGAGACGCCGCCGCATCGGGTCCTCGCTCCGCTCGCAGCCGCGGTGAGAGCTTCTCGAGCCCATCCCAACACACGGCCGGCAAGAATGGCAACATCACGAACGAAGTGACCCAGGGCATGAGCTCGAGATAAAACGATAGTCCAAGCATCAACTGAAAGAACCAAGAGAGAACCACTATGACCATCCGCAGACCCCGGGTGGCGACGGGCGAAAAGAGAAGAAGGGGTGCGATGATCTCGAAGCCGAGAACGAGAAAAGTCGTAGTTTTGAGCGTCCCGCCAAAATTGTACGCGAGGAAAACGCCGAAGGGTTTCACGCTCCAGTCTCGTTGGAGAGCGAGCGCGACGGCAAGGCCGGTCTCGTGCCAGTCGGATCCCGATTTGAGCGCCCCTGTGAAGAAATAGACCGATGCGACCTGCAGGAGTAAACCCGCGGTTCCGATGGAAAGAAGGGTGCGGCGTGACGAGGCGGGATCCAGGATGGGGCCCCGGCGCGCGTCGAGAGACCACACGCGCCCGAGCGGAACGAACATGCACCAGAACAGGACCGCCCGCAAGATCTCGTCGGAAAAATAGCACGTAATCCAATTCTGCGTCTGGAGTGAAAGTAGCATCGCCCACGACGCAATCGTCGCCGTGCGGGTGAAGCGACCAACGAGCATCAGGAGCGCAAAAATGGCCGCGAGAATGAAAAGAAGGGCCTGATACGAGAACGCTCCGCTCATCGTGTGCAGTGGAATGGCATGGCTTGTGGCGGAGACCCTGAACGGAAGTAAGCCCGAGTCGGTGTAGAGAGTCGAGAAGTCGAGCGCCCGCAGACCGAGATCGATGAGCAGTATGAAGGCTATCGCAATGCGAAGTACCGCAAGACCACGTGGGTCGATCCCGAACAACCGCCCGAGTAGCGCGCGAAAAGACGACGTCGGTTGCGAATCGTTCGAACCGTGCCCCATGAAGAAATAATGATAGCAGGAAGGAATCATGGCGTCAGCTCGCGGCTGTGCGGAATTCTCCGCCTGGAGAACCGCAAGACAACTCAATGGCTCACGTCGAAGCTCCGTGCCGCGTGACGGTCAAGAGTCCACGGTCGCAAGCCGCTCCTCGACGAACGTGTTCCACTCCTGGCAGTGAGGGCATCGCCACAGGATTCCGTTCGCCCGGTAGTTGCACTTGATGCAGACGTACGGGTCGATGAAGAACACCGCGTTCGAGACCTCGTCGAGGTAACGGGCGAGCCGGGCTCCGGGCACGGGAGTAGAAGCGGCGTCGCTTCCGAGAAAACCCCAGACTTCGATGTGCACCGCGAGGGCGTGTGGGTTTCTTCGCACCGCCTCGAGCAGCCGATCGAAAGCTTCCTCACCGCGCCCTTGGCTCCGTCTCAGCCGGGCGAGAGCGAGCCGGGCCCGCCAGTCCAGCTCGTCCTCCCGGACCACGTCCTCATATAGCCTTTCCATTCTCTCGCTCCGCCCGAGCTTCGCTCTTACCCGCTGAAGTCTCTCGAACACGAGGTGGGCGTGCTGCGGGTTCTCCTTCGCGAGGCGGCCCCAGAGCGCTTCCGCCTCTTCCGGACGCCCCCCGCTTTCGAGCAGATCTCCATGATGAAGCCAGGCGGCGGGAATCCTTGGTGCGGCCCGTATCGACTTCTCGAAGGCGTGGATCGCTTTGGGCTCGTCGCCCGCACCCGCGGCGGCCAGGCCGATCTGGTCGTAGAGGAACGCGCGAATCGCCGGTTCCTCGGTCCCGGTGACTTTCGCGAGCTCCTCCTGGAGGGAAAGCGCCTTCTCCCATTCCTGCTCCTCCTCGTGGATCTTCACCAGGTTCGTGAGGGCGTAAGCGTTCTTGGGCTCGAGCGCCACCACTTCACGGAAGGTATCCATCGCTCGATAGCGGAACCCGGCTTTCTTGAAGTCCATCCCGAGGCAGAGGAGGGCGTGCGCCCTCTCGTTCGAAGGCAGACCCGGCCGGTGGAGGACGCTCTGATGGATCTGGATCGCCCGCTCGAGCTGCCCTTTCTCTCGCAGGAGGTTTCCCAGGATGAGGTAAATCTCCGTCGCCTCGGTGTTCTCGCGAGCGGCCTTGGTGAGCTCGGAAACGGCGCGATCGATTTGACGGGAGGCGAGGAAGTCGAGACCGAGTATGTAGTGGATGGAAGACGCGCGCCGGGCATCCGCCTTCGCACCCCGCGCCGTCCGGATCGCCGTCCAGAGGCGTCCGAGGGCGACCCCCGCCGCGAACGCGGCGAGGACGAAGAGGAGAGTCTCGTCCGGGAGGTTCATGCTCAACCGGGCGAGACCGGCTTCAGGCTCCAGGAGGCTTGGTTGCCGGGAGGCTGGCGCCTGGCCGCTCCCGCTTGACTCCATCCCGGGACTCGCGAAACGAGGAAGAGCTCTCGGGGATCGAATCCTCGAGGGGGAGCTTTCTGAGCTCGGCGTTCTCGTTCTCGAGCCGATCGAGCTTGCGGATGAGCTCGCGGATGCGGGCCCTGAGCCGGAACTGATTGGGAAGGGAGAGCGCAACCGCCAGAAGGAGACCGGTGAGAAGCGCGACCCCGAGCGCCGCCGCGAGCGGAAGCTCCACCGTCCGGAACTGCCGGGTGAAGTAGACGACGACCTTCTGATCGTAGTTCGACCAGAGAAACGTCGCGAGTGCGGCGCCGGCCAGGAGGATAAAGAGCGACTTGATGATGCCCACGATCACTCCAGATAGGTTTTCACGAGCTCGTCGAATCGGTCCTGGGCCATGAGAATCTGCTCGATCAGCTCTCGAACCGCTCCGTGGCCGCCCCGGGCGCGGGTAACATAGTCTACCCGAGAACGAACCAGAAGGGGTGCGTCGGCAACGGTGGCGGAGAGACCGGCCCTGCGCATGACTGGGAGATCGGGGAGATCGTCTCCCATGAACCCGACCTCAGAGGCGGTGAGCGACTCCTGCACCAGCGCTTCCTCGAGCGCCGGGATCTTTTCCGCGGCGCCGAGGCGCACGAAGTGCATCTGAAGCTCCGCGGCCCTCGCGGCAACCGCCGCGGAACGCCGTCCCGAGATGAAACCAAGCTTGAGCCCAGCACGGCGCGCGAGCACCAGCCCGACGCCGTCGCGGGCATGAAAGCTCTTCACTTCCTCGTCACCGGCTCGCCAAAAAGTTCCGTCGGTGAGAACCCCATCGACGTCGAAAAGGATCATGCGAATAGAGGAAGCCTTGGCGCGAAACTCGTCGTTCATAAGACAATCGAAATATTTTGTTTTAGAAGTACTCGCTCAAGCGCCAGAGGTCGTGCAGGTGCACGACTCCTACGATGCGGCCTTCCTCGTCCGGCACCATGAGAGACGTGATGCGGCGCTTCTCCATGAGCGCGAGCGCCGCGGTCGCGGCCTCTTTGGCCGGGACCGTCACCGGGTTCGTCGTCATGCAGTCGCCCGCGGTCCGTGTGAGGAGCCGGTCGTCTTTCTCCAGCTGGCGTCTCAAGTCGCCGTCGGAGATGACGCCGACAATCCGGTCGTCGCCGTCGACGACGCTCGTGACCCCGAGGCCCTTCCGCGACATCTCGTAGATCACGTCGCGCATGAGGGCGCCGGTTCGAACCTTCGGGATCTCGGCGCCGCGGTGCATCGCGTCCTCGACCCGCAGGAGCTTGAATCCGAGCTGCCCCTTCGGGTGCAGCGTCCGGAAATCCTCGGCGCTGAATCCCTTTTTCTCGAGGACCGCCATCGCGAGCGCGTCGCCGAGAGCGAGGGAGGCGGTGGTCGACGCCGTTGGCGCGAGACCCATGGGACAGGCCTCCTCCTCGACGGAAACGTCTAGGACCACGTCCGCCGCTTCCCCGAGCGCGGAGTCGCGGTTTCCGAGAAGGGCGATGAGCGGAACCGAGAGCCTCTTGATGGGCTCGACGAGAGCGACAAGCTCGCGCGTTCTTCCGCTGTTCGAAAGCAATATCACCACGTCGCCCGAGACCACCATCCCCAGATCGCCGTGAAGCGCCTCCGCGGGATTGAGATAGAGCGAGGGAGTGCCGGTGCTGTTCAGAGTTGCCGCGATTTTACGGCCGATGATGCCGGACTTCCCCATGCCCGTCACCACCACGCGCCCCCGGCAGCTCGAGACCAGGCCGACGGCGCGATCGAAGCTCTCGTCGAGTCGTTCGATCAGTTTCCTGATGGCCTCGGCCTCGATCTCGAGGACGCGCCGGGCGAGCTCCCGGGTCATGGAGCTCCGTCTTCTGCGATCGCCCGCTCGATGGCGACGAGTCTCTTCAGGACGGAGGGGAGCGAGCTCAACGGGCAGCTGTTGGGACCGTCGGAGAGCGCCTCCGCCGGACGGTCGTGCACTTCCATGAAGACGCCGTCGACGCCGCAGGCCACACCACCCGAAGCGAGCTCGCGGATGAAGCGCGATTGTCCGGAGGAGGATTTCCCGGCTCCCCCCGGAAGCTGCAGGCTGTGGGTGACGTCGAACACCAGGGGAGCTCCGGTCTCACGCAGGATGGGGAAGCCGCGGAGGTCAACCACCAGATTGTTGTAGCCGAAGCTCGTGCCTCGCTCGGTCACGATCACGTTCGGGTTTCCCGAAGCGCGAATCTTCTCGACCGCGTTCTTCATGTCCCACGGCGCGAGAAACTGGCCCTTCTTCACGTTCACCGGCTTTCCGGTGCGGGCGCAGGCGAGAAGCAGGTCCGTCTGACGGCAGAGAAACGCCGGAATCTGGAGCAGGTCCACCGACTCCGCCACCGCTACCGCCTGGTGAGGCTCGTGGACGTCGGTAGTCACGGGTACGCCGAAGCGCTCCCGGACCGCGCGGAGGATCTGAAGGCCCCTCTCGAGGCCCGGGCCGCGGAATCCCTCGATCGAAGTCCGGTTCGCCTTGTCGAACGATGCCTTGAAGACGTAGGGAACGCCGAGCGAGACGGCGATGTCGCGGATCCTCTCCGCCATGAAGAACGGGTGCTCGTCGTTCTCGATGATGCAGGGGCCGGCGATTAGGGCGAAGCGGCGTCCGCCTCCAAAGAGGACGCCGCCCACGGGAACGGTTTCGGTCGTCATGGTGCGGAGCCGATCGATTCAGCCACGGCCGGCGACCGAAGACTCCTCTCGAGTCTCGCGGCTGCCGGTGGTGAGCTGGCCGTTCTTCTCTCTCCAGGCGGCGCCGATGAACTCGCGGAACAGGGGGTGAGGGGAGAGCGGCCGCGACTTGAACTCCGGATGGAACTGGACCGCGAGAAACCAGGGATGATCGGCAATCTCCGCGATCTCGACGAACTTCCCGTCAGGGGTGCGGCCGGAGAAACGGAGACCGTGCTCGGTGAGGATCGGCTCGTACTCCTGGTTGAACTCGTAGCGATGGCGATGCCGCTCGGAGATCCTCGTCTTACCATAGACCTGGTGAGCGAGAGAGCCCTCTTCGATCACGCACTCGTAGGCCCCGAGGCGCATCGTGCCGCCCATTTCCTCGACCCCGAGGAGCTCCCGCAGCTTGAGAATCACTTTGTCGGGCGAATCGGGATGGGATTCCGTCGAGCTCGCCTGCGAAAGCCCGCAGACCGAGCGGGCGTACTCCACGACGGCCCACTGGAAGCCGTAGCAGATCCCGAAGTAGGGAACCCGGTTCCGGCGCGCCCATCCGGCCGCCGCCGCCATTCCTTCCGTTCCCCGCGGGCCGAAGCCCCCGGGCACTAGAATCCCGTCCATTCCCTCGAGGGCCGAGAGAGAGCCTTGCTCGAGGTCCTCGGCTTCGATCCAGGTGAGGCGCACGCGGAGGTTGTGCGCGACGCCTCCATGGGCGAGCGCCTCGTTCAAGCTCTTGTAGGCGTCGGTGAGGCTCACGTACTTGCCTACGACTCCGATGTTCACTTCGCCCTTCGGGTTTTGGATCCGGCGCACCAGCTCGCGCCAGTCGGCTATGTCGGCGGGTCGCACCGGAAGCTGTAGCATCTCGAGGAGGATCTCGTCGATGCGCTGTTCGCCGAGGAGGAGCGGCACCTCGTAGATTGAATCGACGTCCTGGGCGGTGATGACCGCCCTCTCGTCCACGTTGCAGAAGAGCGCGATCTTGGACTTCAGATCGCGCGACAGCGGCCGGTCGGCGCGGCAGAGGAGGATGTCGGGCTGGATACCGATGGCCCGGAGCTCGCGGACACTGTGCTGCGTCGGCTTCGTCTTCTGCTCGCCGGCGCTCCCGATGAAGGGCACGAGAGTCAGGTGGATGAAGACCGCGCCCGCGCGGCCGGCGTCCATGCGGAACTGCCGCACCGCCTCGAGAAACGGGAGGCTCTCGATGTCTCCGACGGTCCCCCCGATCTCGACGATGACGATGTCCGCGTTCTCGGCGACCGGCTGGAGCCTCGACTTGATCTCGTTGGTGACGTGGGGAATGACCTGGACGGTGCCGCCGAGGTAGTCCCCGCGGCGCTCTTTGGCGATGACGGATTCGTAGATCTGTCCCGTGGTGACGTTCGAGGTTCGCGAGAGCGCAACACCTGCGAAACGCTCGTAGTGCCCGAGATCGAGATCGGTCTCTGCCCCGTCGTCGGTGACGAAGACCTCTCCGTGCTGGTAGGGGCTCATCGTCCCCGGATCGACGTTGATGTAGGGGTCGAACTTCAGGAAGTTGACCCGGTAGCCACGGGACTCGAGCAGACGCCCGACGGAAGCCGATGCGACTCCCTTCCCGAGTGACGACACCACTCCTCCGGTGACGAAGATGAACTTGGCCTTGGGTGAAGGCATTACTCTTTAAACTCCATGATTGACGGTCGATCTCTCAACGTTAAAGACGATCTCTCTCGCGAGCTCCAGATCCGCTTCCGTATCCACGGTAACGGACTCCTCCTCGGTATCTTCCAGACGAATCGCCACCCCGTGCGCCATCGCCCGAAGCTGCTCGAGGCCTTCCTGCAGCTCCAGCGCGGCCGGCGCCAAAGCCGATAGCGAGAGGAGCCTCTCCTTAGGATAGACATAAAGACCGATGTGCTTGAAATAGACGCCGGGCGAAAGAGGCGAGCCTTCGGGGCCGGGCCAGGGAATAGGCGAGCGCGAGAAATAGAGGGCGAATCCTCGAAGGTCGGTGACAACCTTGACCACGTTCGGATTCAGTACCATCGCTCGGTCGGAAATGGGATGCCGGAGAGTCGTCATGGCACCCGGGCTCCTCTCGGCGAGGCCCACGGCGGCGTCGATGTCCGCGGGGGAGAGAAGAGGCAGGTCGCCCTGGACGTTCACCACCAGATCGAAGTCCAGATCGCGCACGGCTTCGGCGATTCGATCGCTTCCGCTGGTGTGGGCCGAAGACGTCATCACCGCTTTTCCCCCAAACCCAACGACGACGTCCTGGATCCTCTCGTCGTCGGTCGCGACCAGGACCTCGTCGAGGCGGCTCGCGCGGGTGACGCGCTCGTATACCCTCTGGATCATGGTCTTCCCATGAATCTCTGCGAGGGGTTTTCCGGGGAGACGTTTCGAGCGGTAGCGCGCCGGGATGACCGCGATCGTCCGCATTCAGCCGTTCGTTCCCATGTTCTTCAAGAACGGTACGAGAGAGAATAGTCCTCCATCGAGGCTCTGTCAATCTGCAGCCCTCGGCCCTTCGAGGGCGCCGAGCTCAACCCGCCTTCGCGAGCTTCGGCGGAAGCGCGGAGAGCCGGATGCTATAGTGGCGGCCGTGCTGCGTTTCCTCGTCACGACGACGATCGCTTTCGGCGTGACGAGCTCCGCCGCCGCGCAAGAACGATTCCTGCACTTTGGAACGAAGGCCGCGGCCATGGGAGGTGCTTTCACCGCGGTCGCGAACGACGCCACCGCGTTCTATTGGAACCCGGCGGGCTACGCCTTCGGGCCGGCCGCCCACGCCGGCTTCCACTGGGGAGAGTCCCGCAGGAATCGCGGAGAGGGGAATACGCTCGGAGACGAAGCCGCCGGCTTCTCTCTCGGGCTCACGTTCATGGGGGTCGCGGGAACGTTCTCGAAGGAGAGCTCGTCGCGGCTCGAGGACGACGTTCTCTCGAGCCGGGGTCTCGAAACCTTCGATTTCTCGGTCTCGATCCTGCAGTCGCTTCCGATCGACGACCTGGTCATCGCGGGGAACGTTCATTACCTGAGACGGGAGAGCCATGACCTCTTCGAGGCCAAGGCCTCGCTCTCGCCCGGAGAGCAAACGCCGTCCGCCATTCGTAACCGCGTGCTCGCGACGGAAGGCGACGTAAGCTCGACCGCGAGCGTGGACCTGGGAGCGCTCTACCAGCCGCACGAATGGCTCCGCCTCGGGCTCATGTGGCGCCGGCTCTTCGAGCCCGCCTTCCGCTTGCCGTCGGGGGAAGAGATCGTTCTCCCGCGCCACGGGCGCGCCGGTGTCGCTTTCTTCCTCCCGCGAGCGACCACCCTCTCTTTCGATTTCGATCTCTCGTCCCAGGGAAGCGTCGACGAGGACTGGCGAGAGCTCTCGCTCGGGGTCGACAAGCGGTTGTTCGACGACGCCCTCTCGCTTCGCGCCGGGCTTCGAGCGGAAACAGGGTCGGGTCGGGGCGCGAGACCCGCGTTCAGCGCCGGGCTCGGGTTGAGGATTCGATTCGTCGTCGTCGAATTGGCCTACCAGGGCTCGAGTGAAATGCGCGACGAAGCACTGTGGTTCGGGGTCAGCGTCTCCCCCTGAGAACCGAGAACCAAGAACTGAGAACTGTCCCAAGAACTGACCCTTGACAACTTTGGGGGGTTCCCGGTACAGTGGTTGAACACGGAAATCCACTGTGATCGCTAAGATTTAAGCCCTGTCGAGTGTAACAGCCCGCGGAGTGGTTGGATGCCAATAAAGCTCGGCGAGCTGCTGGTGAAAGAGAATCTCATCACTCCCCAGCAGCTCCAGGAATCCTTGCAGTATCAGAAGCAGCATGGCGGGAAGCTAGGATTCAATCTCGTCAAGCTGGGGTTTGTCAAGGACGAGGAGATCACCCAGCTGCTGTCGCGGCAGTACGGAGTTCCGTCGATCAACCTCGCCCGGTTCGAGATCGATCCATCGGTGATCAAGCTCGTCCCCGCGGAGACGGCGCAGAAGTATCAGATCATCCCCCTCTCGAGGGCCGGCGCCAACCTCACCATCGCCATGGTCGACCCGACCAACGTCTTCGCCATGGACGACATCAAGTTCATGACGGGCTACAACGTGGAGCCGGTGGTGGCGTCCGAGACGGCCATCATGGAGTCGATCGAGAAGTATTACGGCTCCGTCCACTCTCTCCAGATCAAGGAAGAGATGGACAAGCTCGTCGATACCGACGACTTCAACGAGGACGTCGAGGTCCTGGAAGAGGGCGACGAAATCGACCTCGCCGAGCTCGAGAAGGGGAGCGAGGATGCTCCGGTCGTCAAGCTCTGCAACCTCGTCTTGACCGATGCTCTCCGCCGTGGCGCGAGCGACATCCACATCGAGCCCTACGAGCGAGAGTTCCGGGTACGGTTCCGGATCGACGGTATCCTCTACGTGGTCATGAACCCGCCGATGAAGCTTCGCGACGCGATCATCTCGCGCCTCAAGATCATGGCGAAGCTCGACATCTCCGAGCGCCGGCTCCCCCAGGACGGTCGTATCAAGATCCGGATGAACAACCAGGGGAAGCTCCGCGAGCTCGACTATCGCGTCTCGACGCTTCCCACTCTCTTCGGAGAGAAGGTGGTCTTGCGGCTCCTCGACAAAGAGAACCTGATGCTCGACATGACCAAGCTCGGGTTCGAGGTGGCGTCGCTCAAGAAGTTCGAGGAAGCGATCTTCAAGCCCTGGGGAATGGCCCTGGTGACCGGTCCCACGGGAAGCGGCAAGACCAACACCCTGTACTCGGCCATCAGCCAGCTGAACACTCCCGAGACCAACATCATGACCGCGGAAGACCCGGTGGAGTTCAACCTCGCCGGGGTGAACCAGGTTCAGATGAAGGAGTCGATCGGTCTCAACTTCGCGGCGGCGCTCCGGTCCTTCCTGCGGCAGGACCCGAACATCATCCTGGTGGGAGAGATTCGTGACTTCGAGACGGCGGAGATCGCGGTGAAGGCCGCGCTCACCGGCCACCTGGTCCTCTCGACCCTCCATACCAATGACGCGCCCTCGACCATCAACCGTTTGATGAACATGGGCATCGAGCCGTTTCTGGTCGCTACTTCCGTCCATCTCATCTGCGCCCAGCGTCTAGTCCGCCGGATCTGCAAGGAGTGCAAGAGTCCGATCGAAGTGCCCGCCCAGGGCTTCATCGACGCCGGCTTCACTCCGGATGAGGCGAAGGACATCACCGCCTACAAGGGCCGCGGGTGCAGCACCTGCAACAACACCGGGTACAAGGGCCGTGTCGGCCTCTACGAGGTTCTCGAGCTCACCGACGACGTCCGGCAGCTCGTCCTCGAGGGCGCTTCCGCGATCGAGCTCAAGCAGCGAGCGGTCGACAACGGCATGATTTCCCTCCGGAAGAGCGGGCTCACCAAGGTTCGCGACGGACTCACGACCCTGGAAGAGGTCGTGCGCGAGACGGTGAAATAATGAGTCCTCAACCCGAGCGCAGCGCGAGCGTGGCGAGTCGCGGAGCGAGAGCCGTGGGGGTGGGGCCCCACGGCACTAATAGGAGTCTCGATGGCGGTTAGCCTGCACCAGTTGCTGAAGACGATGCTCGAGATGGGCGGCTCCGATCTTCACATCACCAATAATTCGCCGCCGCAGATTCGAGTGGACGGAAAGCTGCGCGCTCTCGACATGCCTCCGCTCACGACCGTCGAGACCAAACAGCTTTCCTACAGCGTTCTCACCGACAACCAGAAGCATCGCTTCGAGGAAACCCTCGAGCTCGACTTTTCCTTCGGCATCAAGAACCTCGCCCGATTCAGGGCGAACAACTTCATGCAGCGAGGCGCGGTCGCCGCCGTCTACCGGACGATTCCCTACGAGATCAAGAGCTTCAAGGACCTGGGCTTACCCACGGTCATCGCCCAGATCTGCGAGAAGCCCCGAGGACTGGTACTGGTCACCGGCCCGACGGGTAGCGGAAAGTCCACCACCCTCGCGGCGATGCTCGACAAGATCAACAAGGAACGGCGCGAGCACATCATCACCATCGAGGATCCCATCGAGTATCTGCACAATCACCAGGGGTGCCTTGTGAACCAGCGCGAGATTCATTCGGACACCCATAGTTTCACCAACGCGCTACGCGCCGCCCTGCGCGAAGACCCCGACGTGGTGCTCATCGGAGAGATGCGCGACCTCGAGACCATCGAGTCGGCCCTTCGCATCGCGGAGACGGGGCACTTGACGTTCGCGACGCTCCACACCAACTCCGCCGCCCAGACCATCAACCGAATCGTGGACGTCTTCCCCGCCCACCAGCAGTCGCAGATTCGGGCGCAGCTCTCGTTCGTTCTCGAAGGCATCCTGTGCCAGTCGCTTCTTCCCAAAGCGAGCGGCTCAGGAAGAGTTTTGGCGATGGAGATCATGATTCCGAACGCCGCGATCCGGAACCTGATCCGCGAGGACAAGATCCATCAACTCTACTCGTCGATGCAGACCGGGCAGGAAAAGCACGGAATGCAGACGTTCAACCAGGCGCTCGCGACCCTCTACTTCAAAAAGCAGATCACGCTACAGCTCGCGCTCGCGATGTCTTCGATTCCCGACGAGCTTCAGGACATGATCAACCGCGGCACCGGACTCCCTACGGCGGTCCAGCAGCGGCCGATGCCCGCGGGAACGCAGACGACGACGACCCGCCCGGGTGTCGTCAAGCGCTGACAGCCTGACAGGATGCCCCGATGGCCCATACGGCGAGAATTTTCGAAGCATTAATGGTAGAGCGCGCTATCTCCTAGCGACGAGGAGGAGAAATTCATGCCGGCCTACGTTTTCAAAGGCAAGACGCGAAGTGGCGCAGCGACGTCGGGGGAAAGAAACGCGGAATCCAAGGACGCGGTTATCGCCATGCTCCGCAGGGAGCAGATCCTCGTCACCAGCGTCAAGGAGAAAGGCAAGGAGATCGCGCTCCCCAGGTTCGGAAGCGGCATCACCCCCAAGGCCGTTGCCATCTTCACCCGGCAATTCTCGGTCATGATCGATGCCGGTCTGCCTCTGGTGCAGTGTCTCGAGATCCTGGGGACTCAGCAGGACAACCCCAACTTTCAGAAGGTCCTCCTGCAGGTGCGCCAGGACGTGGAAGGGGGCTCGTCTCTCGCGGACGCGATGAAGAAGCACCCCAAGGTCTTCGACGACCTCTTCACCAACATGATCGCGGCCGGAGAGGCCGGCGGTATTCTCGACACCATCCTGAAGCGGCTCGCCCAGTACATCGAGAAGTCGGTCAAGCTGAAGTCGCAGGTCAAGTCGGCGATGGTCTATCCCGCGGCGGTCATCTCCATCGCCGGCCTGGTGGTGGGCGTCATCCTGTGGAAAGTGATCCCGACGTTCGCCTCTCTTTTCGCCGGTCTCGGCGCCCAGCTCCCGCTTCCCACCCGGATCGTGATTGGGCTTTCGAACTGGACGGTGCGCCTGCTGCTTCCCGGGGCGATCGGCGCCGTCGTCGGCGTCTACTTCCTGAAGCGCTACTACGCGACCCACAGGGGGCGGCGGGTTCTCGACAAGATCACGCTCAAGATTCCCATCATCGGCATGATCCTTCGGAAGATCGCGGTCGCCCGCTTCTGCCGAACGCTGGCGACGCTCATCTCGAGCGGCGTTCCCATCCTCGACGGACTCGAGATCACCGCCAGGACCTCGGGAAACGCCATCGTGGAAGACGCCATCATGGAGACGAGGAAGAGCGTCGAGGGCGGTCAGTCAATCGCCGCTCCCCTGAAGCAGACGGATGTGTTCCCTCCGATGGTGGTCCAGATGATCGCCGTCGGAGAACAGACCGGCGCTCTCGACACCATGCTCTCCAAGATCGCGGACTTCTACGAGGACGAGGTGGACACCGCGGTCGCGAACCTGATGGTTCTGATGGAGCCCGTCCTGATTCTCTTCTTGGGCACGGTGGTGGGCGGCATCGTGATCTCGATGTACCTGCCGATCTTCGCCCTCATCAACCAGCTGTCGTAGCGTTCGGTGGTCCCGGGGCGGCTTTCCGGTTTTCGCCCCCGGTTTCGAGCGCAACCGGCGAGCCACGGCATGCCCAAAAAGAAAGCGGACACCGCCCGCAAGATCGCCGACAATGCTCTCGTCTGGCTGATGGTCCTGCGGGTGGTGGTGGTGACCGCCCTCCTCGGCTCGGCGGTGGTCGCCGAGGTCCTCGCCCGCCCGCGCGAGCCGGGAGAGCCTCTCTACCTCCTGATCGCGCTCACCTATCTCCTGACGCTTCTCTACGCTCTCGCCTGGCCCTTCACCGCGGCCCACCGGCGCGAGCTCGCCTACGCGCAGGTGCTCGGGGACCTCCTTATCGTCACCGGGATCGTCCACTCCACCGGAGGCATCGCGAGCAATTTCTCCTTCCTCTACGTGATCAGCATCATCTCCGCGAGCATCATCCTCGTCGGGCGCGGCGGGCTCATCGCCGCGACCGTCGCCTCCGTTTTCTACGGCACCCTGGTCCAGGCGCTCTACCTGGGCGCGATACGGCCCTACCCGGAGGCCGCCCAACCCACCGCGGTGGTTTTGCCGTCGCAGGTGGTGGCGTACACCATCTTTCTCAACGTTTTCGCGTTCTACACCGTGGCCTTGCTCACCAGCTACCTGTCGGAGAGTCTGCGGCTCGCGGGGCGGAAGCTCGAGGAGGCGTCCGACTCCCTCGCGGATCTCGAGGCTTTCAACCAAACGATCATCGATTCCATCACCTCGGGCCTGATGACCACGGACGTCGAGGGTCGCATCAACTTCTTCAACGAGGCGGCCGCGAACATCCTGGTCGTCGATTCCCAGCAGGCGATCGGCCAGGAGGTCAAGGCTCTCCTCGGCGAAAAGGACGATTTCCTCGATCGGCTCAAGGACAAGCTCGCGGGAAGACGTTACCTCCGGATGGAGGGCGCCTATCTGAACCGCCGGGGGGAGGAGATCTACCTCGGAATGAGCGTCTCTTACCTCCTGTTCGGCGGCGAGAAGAAGAGCGGGTTCCTGTTCATCTTCCAGGACCTCACGGAGATCACGCGGCTGGAGCGCGAGGTGAGGCTCAAGGAGAACCTCGCGGCCATGGGGGAGATGGCCGCGGGAATGGCCCACGAGATCCGCAATCCCCTCGCCTCCATCAGCGGCTCGGTGCAGGTTCTCGCCGAGGCCGAGGAGCTCACCGAGGATCAGAAACGCCTCATGGACATCATCGTGCGCGAGTCCGAGCGCCTGTCGGGGACGCTCACCGAGTTTCTCGCCTACGCGAGGCCCCCGCGCTTCGAGCCCGACCAGATCGACCTGCGGCGGGTCGTCGAAGAGACCGCGACCCTCCTCAGGCACAGCTCGGAAGTCCTCCCCGAGCACCAGATCGCCCTTGATGTCCCGGCAACTCCGGTGATGCTCTTCGCCGATCCCAACCAGATGAAGCAGATCACCTGGAACCTCGCGAGAAACGCGCTTCAGGCCATGCCCGATGGGGGGCGGCTCGACATGGCGCTCGCGCGAAACGGCTCGGGCGGAGTGGTGATGACCTTCCGCGACGAGGGCATCGGGATCTCGGGGGGAGAGGTGCACAAGGTCTTCGAGCCCTTCTCCGGAAGCTTCAAGCGCGGAAGCGGACTCGGCCTCGCCATCGTCTACCGCATCGTCAAGGACTACAATGGCATGATTCAGGTGGACAGCGTCGCAAGGAAGGGCACCGTGATCTCGGTCCACTTCCCCCTGGACCGGAGGACACTGGATTGAGCCGAATCCTCGTCGTCGATGACGAAGAATCCATGCGCCAGCTGCTCGAGATCGCTCTCGGGAAGGAGGGTTATCGTCTCACGCTCGCGGAGTCAGGCAAAAAAGCGACGGAGATGTTCGACAAATCGTCCTACGATCTCGTCATCTCTGACATCAAGATGCCGGACATGAGCGGGGTCGAAGTGCTTCGGCACATCAAGGCGACGGATCCGTCGGTGCCGGTGATCATGGTGACCGCCTACGCCTCGGCGGAGACCGCGGTCGAGGCTCTGCGGCTCGGGGCCTACGACTACCTCACCAAGCCCTTCAAGCTCGAAGAGCTGAAGGCCAACATCCGAAACGCGCTCGAAAAGGTCCGTCTCAAGCGGGAGAACGAGACCTTGAAGCGCGAGCTCAAGAAGACCCAGGGATTGGACTCGTTGCTCGGAGGCAGCCGCGTCATGCTCGAGCTCTTCGAGCACATCAAGTCCGTGGCCACCACCAACAGCACGGTCCTCATCACCGGCGAGAGCGGGACGGGAAAGGAGCTGGCGGCGAAGGCGATCCACGTGAGGAGCCCCCGGGCGGGGGAGCCCTTCGTTTCCATCAACTGCGGCGCGGTCCCCGAGACCCTTCTCGAGAGCGAGATCTTCGGCCACTTGAAGGGCTCTTTCACCGGGGCCACCAACACCCACAAGGGGCTGTTCGAGGTGGCCCACCGGGGAACGATCCTGCTCGACGAGATCGCCGAGATGAGCCCCACGATGCAAGTAAAGTTCCTTCGGGTGCTGCAAGAGAAGAAGATCCGGCCGATCGGCTCGACGGAAGAGCTCGAGGTGGACGTTCGCATCCTCGCCGCGACCAACAAGGACCTCGAGCGTGGAGTCCAAGACCGGAGTTTTCGAGAGGACCTATACTATCGGCTGAACGTAATCCCGATC
Source organism: uncultured Acidobacteriota bacterium (assembly GCA_964553925.1). Classification (GTDB taxonomy): domain Bacteria; phylum Acidobacteriota; class Vicinamibacteria; order Marinacidobacterales; family SMYC01; genus DAISKN01. The sequence continues at coordinate 10,696 of CAZKNR010000260.1, read as the reverse complement.
CACATGCCGCCCCTTCGCGAGCGCCGGGAAGACGTGCCGCTTCTCGCGTCACATTTCCTTTTGAAGTCCTGCGCCTCCACCAAGAAGAACGTCACCAAAATCTCGGACGAGGCGATGGAGCGGCTAAAGGCCTACGACTGGCCCGGGAACGTGCGCGAGCTCGAGAACGTCATCGAGCGCGCGGTCGCGCTCGAGACCGCAGGCGTGATCCTTCCCGAGCGGCTCCCCGAGAAGGTGCGCGACTTCAGCACCGCGCCCGCGGCCATCCCCGCGAGCGCTCCGAGCGAGCTCTTCCCCGACGAGGGCGTCGACTTCGGCGAGAAAGTCGCGAGCCTGGAGAGAAAGCTTCTCACCGGTGCCATGGAAAAAGCGGGTGGGGTGCAGACGAAAGGCGCCCGGCTCTTGAACATGAACCTCCGATCCTTCCGCTACCTCCTTCAAAAATACGGACTTCGTTGACCCGCCCATCGACTTTCACTTGAACGGCACCTCGTGCCAATTAATGGGATCGCTCCGCTGCCAAAAAATGGAAGCTATCAGCAATCGGCACTGTCGCGATTCCGCTACGGGTTCAGAGGGCGAGTCTGAAACGCATTGATGGATATAGATTTAGGGTGGTCGGAGTACGTTTTGTCGCAGACCCTCCACTGGCACGCCGGTTGCTATAAACCGAGCCGTGGTTACCAAGCTCTGCTCGCCAGGATTGGCTACGGCCCCGGGTTGGGGAATCCACTTGGGGGGTCGTAGACAACGGGCGGGCAATTCATCCGCGAGCCTTTGAGCCCGCGGATCGCAGGAGAGAAAAGCAAATGAAGAACAACAAAGGTTTCACCCTGATCGAGCTCTTGATCGTGGTGGCGATCATCGGCATTATCGCCGCGATTGCCATCCCGAGCTTGCTCCGCGCTCGCGTGTCGGCCAATGAGGCCCAGTCCATCGGCGACAGCCGCTCGGTCATCTCGTCCCAGCAAACCTACGCGTCCGCGAACGGCGGGCTCTTCGGAGACATCGCGAACCTCTGCAGCACCGCCGGCTGCGGTGGTATCGGGATCCCGCCATATCCCGCGGCGGCTCCTGACTTCATAGGCGAGGACCTTGCGCGTCTGGGGACCAAAGGGGGCTACGACCGCGCATTTACCCCCAATGGCGTCGCCGCGGCACCAACGCCTCAACAGGATCCGGGAAGCCTTCTCGACTACTGCTACACCGCGACTCCTGCCAGCGTGCTCACCGGCGTTCGAGGCTTCGCGGGAGTCGGCTCGGGCGCCATCTACGCGAGTGTGGATGGCTCTACCGGCGCTATCGCATGCCCGCCAATCGTGGCACCGCCAGCCCTCGACTTCCTCTCATAGGCAAAATGCCCGAACGGGGGGGGCGCCCGAGAGGGGCGCCCCCCCTTGAACGGAGACGGGCAGTTGGGGTGGGATGCCATGGAGCCCAAATCAATCGAGAAACAGACGGGGTTCACGCTCATCGAGCTCCTCATCGTGGTTGCGATCATCGGGATCATTGCCGCCATCGCGATTCCCAATCTTGTTCGGGCTCGGATCTCCGCGAACGAAGCCCAGGCGATCGGAGACACCCGCTCGGTGATGTCCGCGAGCGCGACCTACGCGTCGGTGAATTGCGGATTTTTCGCGAACAACCTCCTCTGCATGACCAAAGATAACGGCGGCTCGATCTGTATCCCCGGCTACCCGCCCACGGGTCCCCCGTTTCTCGGGGGCGACCTCGCTCGACCCACCCAGTATCAAAAAGGCGGCTACATGCGCGACTACCAGACTACGGGGGGGGCGGCGGGCGGCGGGGGCTCGTGCGATCCCAATTCGGCTGTAGACTACTGCTACATCGCGTATCCGGCATCGGCGTTGACCGGGGTCCGCAGCTTTCTCGGAAGCTCCATCGGGGCGATCTTCATGGATCCGGGTGGCCTGCCGCTTTCCTGTCCGCCGCCCCTGGGGACGTCGACGATCAGCTAAAGCCGATCCGGCCTCTGGGGGCTGCTTTCGTGCTAACATTCTTCCAAGCGAACGTCACACGAGAGACCCGCCGCTTCGGCGGTCGAGGTGAATCGAAACGACATGCACGCGGTAGAGACTCAAAGACTTGCCAAGGACTACGCCGTAGGCTCGCTTCTCCCGAAAACCAAGCGAGCCCTCCACCCTCTCGACCTCGAGGTCGAGGAAGGGGAGACGTTCGGGCTCATCGGGCCAAACGGCGCGGGAAAGACCACGACCCTGAAGCTTCTCATGGGCCTGGTGTTCCCGAGCGGGGGTGAGGCGCGTATCCTCGGAAGACCCCTCGGCGATCCGGAAATGAAACAGCGGATCGGCTATCTGCCCGAGCAGCCCTACTTCTACGACTACTTGACCGGGCGCGAGCTTCTGAACTACTTCGGGCAGCTTTTCGGACTTTCCCGGGAGGCGCGAGCCGCGCGAAGCCGAGAGCTCCTCGAGAAAGTCGGGATGACCGAAGCCGCCGACGTGCCGCTCCGCAAATACTCGAAAGGAATGACCCAGCGCCTGGGGATCGCCCAGGCGCTCGTCAATCACCCGCGCCTCGTGTTTCTCGACGAGCCGATGTCGGGTCTCGACCCGCTCGGGCGCCGGGAGATGTCGCTTCTCATCCGCGAGCTCCGCGACTCGGGCGTGACCGTCTTTTTTTGCTCCCACATCCTTTCCGACGTGGAGCAGCTTTGCGATCGGGTCGCAATCCTGAACCGGGGAAAGCTCGTCCAAGCCGGCCGGCTCTCCGAGATCATCGACGTGTCGCTCCGCGCGGTGGAAGTCGTAGTCGAAGGCCTGAGCCCGGAGATCGAGAACCGGATCGTGGGATCGTTCCGGGAGCTTCGGCGGCAGGGTTCGAGGAGTCACCTCACCTTTGCTGACATCCCGAGCTTCGACAAGGCGCTTCCGGTCCTTCTCGGGGGCGGGGCGCGTTTGGTCTCGGTGAATCCGGTGAAGGAGACCCTGGAGGATCATTTCTTCCGCGAGATCGAGGCAGGAGATGTGAATTGAACGCCGTCGCCGAATCCCGTCCGTTGGAAACCAGGTCCAGCGTCGAAGGCGCCCGGACCCTTCGAAAGATCGGCTACGTGGCCCTCAATACCTACCGCGAGACCGTCCGCGATAAGGTGCTCTACAACCTGGTCCTGTTCGCGCTTCTCCTGATCGGCTCGAGCTACGTCCTGGGCGCGATCTCGGTTTACCAGGAGATCAAGGTCATCAAGGATCTCGGTCTCGCGGCGATCTCCGTCTTCGGGATGGTCATCGCCATCTTCATCGGCATCGGGCTAGTCTCGAAGGAAATGGAGAAGCGAACGCTCTACAGCGTCCTTCCAAAGCCGATCTCGAGATCTCAGTTCCTCCTGGGGAAGTATTTCGGTCTCTGCCTCACGCTCCTGGTGAACGTTTTGGTGATGACCGCCGGACTCTACGCTCTTTTGTTTCTGATGAAGCACCCGTTCGACCCCGCGCTCTTGAAGGCAATCTTTCTCATCTACCTCAAGCTCGCGCTCCTGGTGGCGGTGGCGCTCCTCTTCAGCACCTTCACCTCGTCGATCCTCGCCGCGCTCTTCACCGGCTTCATCTATGTGACCGGCTACTTTTCGTCCGACCTCAAGAATCTCGAGAGCGTCGTGGAATCCGCGTTCCTGCCGCAGGTGACTCGAGTGCTCTACTACGTGCTCCCCAACTTCAAGAACTTCGACGTCAAGGCGGCGGTGGTCGCGGGAGACCCCGTGCCCTTGAGCCAGCTCTCATGGGCGACGGCTTACGCCGCGATCTACGTCGCGCTCTTGCTCGTCGCCTCCTGCTGGATCTTCCGGCAGAGGAACCTGAAATAGGCGGCATGAACCCCGGGTTCACGATCGTCGCCCTCTTACTCGCGGTGTACGCCGTCCAGTCTCGCATCGACGAGAGCTTCGGTGAGTACCGCTCGACGGAGGAGATCCTCTACATCGACAACCCCCGAGTCCTCAAGAAGTTGATGTTGGGGTACGAGAACCTGGCGGCCGATCTCTACTGGCTGCGGACGGTGCAGTATTTCGGAGGCAAGCGGCGGGAAGTCACCAACAAGAACTTCGACCTTCTGGAGCCGCTGCTGCGGATCACGGTGACCCTCGACCCCCACTTCAAGATCGCCTACACCTACGGCGCCACGTTCCTCTCGGAACCTTTTCCAATGGGTGCGGGCATGCCGGCGAAGGGGGTGGCGCTCATCGACGACGGCATCCGTCAGCATCCGGAGCACTGGCGCTTCTATCTCGACAAGGGGTTCCTCTATTTCTGGTATCTCCGGGACTACAAGAAGGCGGCGGAGACTTTTCTCGAGGGAAGCGAGCTCGAGGGCGCTCCCTACTGGATGAAGACCGTCGCAGGCCGGACCCTCGCCCAGGGAGGAGATCGCGAGACGGCTCGTGGCTTGTGGCAGATCATTCATGACACCGCCGAGACCCCGCAGCAGCGGGACAACGCCGCCACCCATCTGATGCAGCTGGACGCGCTCGATCAGCTGGACGCCCTCCGCATCGTCGCCGCTCGGTTCGAAGAGCGGACGGGGCGCTATCCCCAGAGCTGGGCCGATTTGATTTCCGCGGGCTTGCTGACGACCGCTCCCGTCGACCCCTCCGGCGCTCCCTATGTTCTCAGTCCCGCGAAACGTCACGTCGACCCCTCTCCGAAGAGCCAGTTCGGGCGTCTTCCCGCCCATTGAGCCCGGTGACGGAGCTCGTGCTGCCCGAACCAGCCTGGCTTTTGCCCGCGTTCGCCGTCCTCTTCGGCCTCGTCTGGGGGAGCTTTCTGAACGTGGTGATTCACCGGGTCCCGCTGGGCCTGTCTCTCGTCTCGCCCCGCTCGCGGTGTCCCTCGTGCGCCAAACTCGTCGCGGCGTACGACAACGTCCCGCTCCTGAGCTACGTCGTTCTTTCTGGCCGTTGCCGGCACTGCGAGGCACCGATCGCAGTCCGCTACCCCTTCATCGAAGGCGCCGTGGGAGCGGCATCCCTTTCGTCGTTCGTTCGTCACGGAATGAGCCTGGACTATGCCGCCGAGCTCGCGTTCGTGGCGGCGATGGTGGCGCTGATCTTCATCGACTTCGATCACCAGATTCTTCCCAACAGCATCACCCTGCCCGGCATGGCGCTTGGGCTCTTGCTCGCGGGACCTCGGGTGGACGTCTCGTTTCTCGAGGCTCTCCTGGGGGCGCTCCTGGGGGCAGGGCTCTTGTTCCTCGTCTCCGAGGTCTACTTCCGGCTGCGAAAGGTCGAGGGACTCGGCATGGGAGACGTAAAGATGATGGGGATGGTCGGGGCCTTCGTTGGATGGAAGGGCGTCCTCCTGACGCTCTTCCTCGGCTCGCTCTCGGGCACTTTCGCCGGCCTCGTGGTGATGGCGGTCTCGAAGGGCAACCTGAGGACCAAGCTTCCGTTCGGGACATTCCTGGGCATGGGCGCCATCGCCGCCGTCTACGCGGGAGAGCGCCTGATACGCTGGTACACGAGCTTGTACTGAGTACGGGGCTCAATCGTAACCAAGGAGCGAAGTATTAAGTCATGTTCTCTCGGGAAGGCCGGGCGCGCCTCTTTCTCGGCTTTCTCGTCCTCGTCCTGGTGCTGGTCAATAGCCAGAGCCTTCAGGTCTCCTCGGAGTCGCGAACGCTTCTGATGGCGAGCTTCGAGGAGAGCGTCGAAAACCGTGCGCGCCTCGTCGCCTCCGAGCTCTCGCGGGGGAACGAGGCGCTTTCGGAACTGGCTTCGGCCATGGGATTGCGCTCCGCCTGCCTTCTGGACTGGAACGGGAGGCTTCTCACGGGAGGAGCTTGCGAGCCGCCGAAGGGCGGAGCCTTCGACCGCCTCGACCACGCGGGAAAGCTGCGCCTCTTGGAAGAGGGCTGGGCCGCGACGGGCATCGCCTATCCCTACGACCTCGAGAGAGCGGAAGCGACGGGCTATCTCGCGCTCACCCGGGGCGGCGGCGATGACCGGGGCGTTGACCGGGTCGATGACCGGGGCGTTCCAATGTCCGACGCGGTTCTCCGGGTCGTTCGGGGAGCTCCCGAGATCGCGGAAACGAACCGCAGGTTCCGCACGACCCTCATCTATCAGGTATCGGCTCTGAGCTTCGTCCTCCTCGCGGTGATCCTCTTCTTCCATAGCCTGGTCGCGCCCCACCGCCGCCTCGTGGCCGAGGCCCGCTCGGTGGCGACGCAGCTTTCGGCTGGCGAAACCGGGGAGAGTAACGACGAGGGACAGTTCCTGCTCTCGACCTTTCGGGAAGTCGTGGCGCGTCTGAAGGAGAAGGAGCAGGAGCTCCAGGCGCTCCATCTTCTGGAGAAGACCCGCGCCGACGAGACCGAGGCGCTCGCGAGCGACATCATCCGCAGCATGACCACCGGACTCGTGAGCCTCGATCCGTCGGGCCGGGTCGTGGTGGTGAACCCTGCGGCGGAAAGGATCTTCGGCCTCGAGGCTTCGGGGTGGCGTGGGAAGCCGCTGCACGAAGCGTTCACCGGCTCCTCCGTGCTCCTGCAGCTGGTGGAGGAGGCGCTCCGGGAAGGCGCGTACCACTTGCGCGGCCAGGCGCGGTATCGACTCGAAGACGGCCGCACGCTCCACCTCGGGGTGAGCGTCATCCCCCTTCTCTCGTCCGCGGCAACGCCCAAGGGGGCGCTCTGTCTTCTCGCCGACCTCACAGAGGTAGTCGAGCTCCGGGAGCGGCTATTCTTGAAAGAGAACCTGGCGCGGCTCGGCGAGATGACGGCGGGAATCGCGCACGAGTTCCGGAACGGGCTCGCGACCATCCTGGGAAACGCCAAGCTTCTGAAGGGCTCGCGTCTAACGCTCGAGGCGCCTGAAGTGGCGGAGGCGATCGCCGACGCGGTCGTGGCCGAAAGCCAGTCGCTCGCGCGCGTAGTGACGGAGTTCCTCCAGTTCGCGAGGCCCGAGCCGCTTCACCTCGACACTGTCGATCTCTACGCCCTCCTCGCGGGTCTTCTCGACGAGCTGAAGCCCCGGGCCGCGGAGGCCGAAGTTCAACTCGCGCTCGAGGGCGAGCCCCTTCACCTCGAGGCGGACGAGCCCCTGCTCCGGAAGGCGTTCTCGAATCTCGTCGGCAACGCCATCGAGGCGCTCGCGGATACGCCGGTCGAGGACAGGCGGGTCGTGGTCGAGGTGAAACGGTCGAACGGCTCAGCCACGGTGCGCGTCAGCGACAACGGCCCGGGCATCGATTCGAGCTCGCGCGAGAAGATCTTCACGCCGTTTTTCACGATGAAGGAGCAGGGGACGGGTCTCGGGCTCTCCGTCGTCCAGAAGATCGTCGTATCCCATAACGGTACCGTCGAGCTCGAGGAGACTGGAGGAGGCGCTAGCTTCCTCGTCCGGCTGCCGCTGGGGGGGGCCGTCTCCGACGCGCCCAAGGACTGGGTCTGACCGCGGAAGCTCGCTTCCTCCCTTGTTACCGCCGGTAACCCCAAGCCTCGCTCAGGGTCTCCGGCTCCCGAAGGCCTCGGCCCATAAGTAGTTATTTATCAGCTGGATCCGTAAATTATCTCGTCCCCGACAGACCTGGTCTCGCGATTGCAATAGAGGGCGCGAAGTCATGACGAACCCAAATTGCGATACGCGGCTGCGGAAGGAGGCTCCAGTGGATAACGGCTCACGGAATCGAACGAAGGGCTTCACGCTGATCGAGCTCATGGTGGTCATCGGCATCGTCGCGATCGTCTCGGCGGCGTCGATCCCGATGGGGATCAGCTTCGTCCGCAACTACAGGGTGACGGGCGCGGTGCAGAACGTCGCCGCCCAGATGCAGATGTCGCGCGGGCAGGCGGTCAAGCGGAATACCAACCGCGGAATCCTCCTCAACTTCAACTATCCGCAACCGGGCATGTACCAGTTCACGAGCCTCGACCCGAGCCCGGTGACCAATGGCTGGGACGGCGTTGTCTACCCGATCTTCGCCCCTCGCGTCTTCAACGAGACCCTGGTGAACTACGGCGCGGTTCCGACGCCTCCGAACAACACCAACGACCCGGATCGCCCGAACGGTATCTTGTCGCCGCACGGCGTTCCGAACCCGCTTCCGATCAACTTCCGGTTCGACCCCGGGGTGTTCAACGCCCTTTTGTTCCGCGCCGACGGCTCGGTGCGCGCGGTGAACGCCGCCAACAACCCGAACGCGCCCGCCATCACCCTCCTCGGAGTCGACAACTTCCAGGTCGTGCTCCGCGACAACACCACCCAGATCGTGAAAACTCTCACCATCAGCAAAAACGGCCGAGTGCTGACCGAGAAGTGACCGCGCGGTCGGCAGGAGAAATCATGATGCAAGTTTCTAGAACTCAGAGAAAAGACGAGGGCTTCTCCCTCATCGAGGTCATGATGGCGATCGTGATCCTCACCGTCGGTCTGCTTTCGCTGGCTCAGATGATGGTGTTGGCTACCAGGGCCAACACCTTGTCGGGACGAATGACGTCCTGCAGCGGCCTCGCGAAGGAGCAGCTCGAGCGCCTCAAGTCCGCTCCCTTTTACACCAACCCCGCGGCGCTTCTCCGCAACCCCATGCTCATGGCCGGCGGCGACGTCAACGCCACGGCCGGAGGCTTCTCGCAGCTCTACGACCCCGATGGAATTTCGACGAACGGCGCTGGGATGTTCGAAGTGCGGTGGCAGATTGCCGACGTCCCCACGCCGCTCCCTCTCGCCATGGTGAGTATCCAGGTTCGCTGTCTCGGCGCCATGGGTCCGGACCAGTTCAGCTTTATCGGAGAAGCCCGCTTCACCACTTTCCGTACGGCCAACGTCGGCTGACGTCGAGATATCAAGGAGAAATCCCATGAGAAACGCGGTTGTCGAAGTCGCCCGAAGAATGGCCTCTAAGACCTATAAGGAAAGCAACGAAGGATCGGCCTTCGTCATCTCGATCCTCATCCTCTTCGTTCTCACGGTGCTCGGCCTGGCGCTGATGCTCTCGACGACGGCGGAGAAGGACATCGCCATCAACCACCGCTGGGGGGAGCAGGCGTTTTTCAACGCCGACGCCGCTCTCGAGTACGGAAAGAACGAGCTCGCGTCCTACGCGCTCCTGAGCGCGAACTTCAACGCGATCCTGCCGCCCCCACGCGCTAGTGGCACTGCGATCGTCAGTCAGGCCGACGCTGACGGAGCGGTTTGGGGCCCTGCGCTCCCCGCCGATCTCGCTGCCTGCAACCCCACGACGCCGGGATGCCGCGACAACCAGTACTTCATCGACCAATGCCCTGCCCCCGCGCCAGCCCCGGCCGGCAACTGCACCCGAGTCTACATCGGACGGGTGCTCCGCCGTCAGGACGGGACTCAGGCGATGTGGGATTTTCGCCTGCCTGCGGGCACAGTCGGCGATCTCGACAACGACAACGTCGCGGACATCGAGGGCACCTACACGCTGTGGGTTCGGCGGCCGATGGTCGGGGATCGCGACTACGGGAACGTGGCCGCGGGCACTGAGAACGACCGCGTGATCTTGACCGCGGAGGGCACGGCGCCAGGCACCGAGGGCACAGGCGGAAGACCCACGTCCCTTCGGCGTCTCGAGATGTCCCTCCGGCTCCCGACCGCGGGAGTCGAAGGTTCGAAGTACGACGACACCACCAATATCAGCGACGATACGGCGCCGTCGGGCGGAGGCTACGGCGGCGGCGGAATGGGCGTTCCCTAAACCGATTTCCGGCGTCACCCCATGACCGCTCGGGAGACTTTCGAACAAAGGAAGGGCAACATGAGGATCTGGAAAACGATAGTGAAAAGGAGCGTCCTCGCGTTGATGGCCACCGCGGTGGCCATCAGCTGGACCCGAACGGGACAGGCGCAGGCGCCGTGCCTCATCGGGCGAGGTCAGGATCCGCTGGACGTCCTCAACTCGGGCGTCCGGCACAACGTCTGGATCGTTCTCGACTCCTCGGGGTCGATGAGCGATACCGTCCCCGGCACGAACCCGAGCCAGACGAAAATGCAGGTCGCGAAAGCGACCCTCACCGAGGTGGTCAACGAGTTCGTGGACACTACGGGAAAGCCTGTCGTGAACTGGGGGTTCGTGCGGTTCGGAGCCAACAGCGCGCCAAGCCAAACGACCGCCTGCAGCTTCCAGTTCCTCAAACCATCCACGAGCGCGCCCACCCTGGCGGCCAATGGCTGCGTGGGTCTTTACCTCACGGGGCTCATCAACCCGCCGCCCTGCAGCGCCCCGAGCAACGCCACCGCCGTCAAGAACGCGATCAACGCCACGCCCACGAGCGGCAACACGCCGAACGGCGTTTCGGTGGATCAGATAAGCGCGCAGATCGTGAGCGGTGGATTCGTCACCGGCCTCCTCCCGCAACAGAAGAACTTCGTCATCCTGGTGTCGGACGGTGACGATACCTGCGAGTGCGGCAGCAACGGTACGAGCCGGACCGGCGAGCTCCAGAACGGTGTCTGGACACCCACCAAGATTCCGCCTTTCTCCGCCGGCAACACGATTTCGAGGATGCTCCGCGGCGGCACGGCCAATTCCAACTACACCCTCAGCGTCGGCACCGTTACTGCCGACATCCAGGCCGCCAATGCTGGCACCAAGGGGAGACTCCTGTATGAGAGGCTGAATCCATCCGCAACCGACCGGGCCACCGGCGCCAAGGGTGGATCGTTCGTCATCGGTCTCGGCCTTTCTGGCAACAGCCC
>CAZKNR010000259.1:0-17053 GCA_964553925.1 uncultured Acidobacteriota bacterium | reverse complement strand
GGCCCGGAGATGTTGTATCCGGCGGTGACGATCATGTCGTCGGTCCGGGCCTGGAAGAAGAAGTAACCCTCCTCGTCCATGCGGTAGGCATCGCCGGTGTAGTTCCAGCCGTCCTTCACGTACTCCCTCTGCCGGACGGGGTCGTCGAGGTAGCGGCAGCCCGTCGGACCCCGGACCGCGAGCCGGCCCACCTGTTCTGGGGGAAGCTCGTCGCCGCGGTCGTCCGTGACCCGCGCCTGGTAGCCGCGGACCGCCTTTCCCGTCGCGCCCGGGCGAATCTCGTCGCCCGCGGCGCTGATGAAGATGTGAAAAAGCTCCGTCGCACCGATGCCGTCGACCACGGACTTTCCCGTAGCCTCGCGCCACGCTTCTCCCGTCGGAAGCGGCAGCGTCTCGCCCGCGGAGACGCAGAACCTCAGGCTCTCGACGTCGTGGGAGGAGACCTGCTTCAGCATCGCGCGGTAGGCGGTCGGAGCGGTCGAGAGCACGGTGACCCGGTGGCGCGCGATGGTCTCGAGAAGGGCTTCCGGTGACGGCTTCTCGATGAGCGCGATGCTCGCACCGACGCGCATGGGGAAGACCAAGTGCATCCCGAGGCCGAAGGTGAAGGCGATGGGAGGTGAGCCGGTGAAGACGTCGTTTGCCGAGCAGGGGAGAGTGCCTTTGAAGAACGTATCGGCGGAGGCCAGGAGATCGCGGTGGAAGTGGACGCAGCCTTTCGGCTTTCCCGTCGTCCCCGAGGTGAAGGCGATGAGCACGGGATCGTCGATCGCGGTGCGGACGTTGTCGAACTCCGAGGTCTTCAGCGTCGCCCGCTCGCAGAGCTCGTCGAAGTAGACCACGCGCTGGATTTCCCGGCTTTCGCTTCCGAGCTTCTCCATCTCCTCCGAAAGACGCTCGTCGCAAAGCGCGAGCGGGATCCGGGCTCTCTCCGCGATGACCGCGAGCTCGCGGCTCCGGAGAAGCGGCATGGTCGCGACGATGACCGCGCCCGCCTTCGCCACGGCCATCCACGCGGCGACCATCAGGGGGGTGTTCGGCGCCCGCAGCAGCACGCGACTCCCCGGCACCACGTCGAGGTCCTCGACGAGAACGCGCGCGATCCGATTCGCGGTCTGCTGGAGCTCCCGGTAGGACCAGAGGAAAGAGTCGCCGACGAGGCACGGTCGGTCCCCTCGGCCCTCTCGCACGTGGGAGTCCAGGATCTCCGAGACCACGTTGGTCTGCGGCGCGTAGCGAAGCTCGGGGAGATCGTAGAGAAGGTCGGGCCACAGGTCCCGGGGTGGGAGGCTCTCTCGCACGAACGGGTCCACGTGGGCGGTCTTCCCGGTCGGCGGCGACGTCATCCCGAATGCCTTCTTCGGAGCTCGCGCGCGAGGATCAGCTTCTGGATCTCGGTGGTTCCTTCGTAGATTCGAAGCGCGCGGACCTCGCGGTAGAGCCTCTCGGGAACGCTCCCCTTGACGACACCCTCGGCGCCGAAGAGCTGTACCGCGTCGTCGACGACCTCCTGGGCCGCTTCGGTCGCGTACATCTTGGCCATCGACGACTCCTTCGCCACGCGCTCGGCTCCCTGGTCCTTCATCCAGGCTGCCCGGTAGACGAGGAGCGCCGAGGCGTCGACCGAGGTCGCCATATCGGCGAGCTTCGCTTGAACGATCTGGAAGTCGGCGAGCTTCTTTCCGAACTGCTCCCGGGACTCGACGCGCAGAAGCGCCTCGTCGAGGGCGCGCCGGGCGAAGCCGAGTGCGGCGGCGCCGACGCTCGCGCGGAAGATATCGAGAGTGGCCATCGCGATTTCGTACCCCTGCCCCCGCTCTCCCACGAGCCTCGAGCGAGGCACCCGGCATCCTTCGAACGAGAGCCGCGCGAGGGGGTGAGGAGCGATGACCTCGATCTCGTGGGCGACGCGAAATCCGGGCGCGACGGCATCCACGACGAACGCGGAGAGCCCCTTGGTCCCGGGCGCGGACTCGCTCCTGGCGAAGACCACGTAGTAGCTCGCGATGCCGCCGTTCGAGATCCAGGTCTTGGTGCCGTCGAGAACGAAGTCGTCGCCGTCTGGTTTCGCCGTGGTCGAAATCGCGCCCACGTCGGATCCCGCCTCGGGCTCGGACAGGGCGAAGGCGGCGATGAAGCGCCCCTCTCGCGTCGGAGGAAGATAGCGCTCCTTGAGCTCGGCGGACCCCGCGAGAGTAATGGGCGCGCTTCCGAGCCCTTGAAGGGCGAAAGCAAAATCCGCGAGGCCGTGATGGTGCGCCAGGGTCTCGCGAATGACGCAAAGAGAGCGCACGTCGATGGCGTCGCCGGGTTTCGGAACCGCGTAGTCGAGAAACCCTCCTTCGGCGAGCCGCTCGACGAGAATCCTGCAGGCCTTACGATCGTCGGAGTCGTCGATTCCCGCGAGGCGTTCTCGGATCCAGGGGCGGAGCTTCGCTCGAAGCGCGCGATGACTCTCCTCGAAAAAAGGCCATTCGAGAAAATCGTCGGTCATCAGTTCCCCTCGAAGCGAGGTTTTTCCTTGGCGACGAAGGCCCGATAGGCCCTCTCGAAATCGCCGGTCCGCATGCAGATCGCCTGGGCCTGGGCCTCGGATTCGATCGCGGCCTCGAGGCTCATCGCCCACTCCTGATCGATCTGGGTCTTGGTCATCATGTGCGCGAACGTCGGGCCCGAGGCGAGGGATGCGGCCATCTCTCGCGCCTCCTTCTGCAGCGCCTCGGGCGCGCACAGGCGGTTGAAGAAACCCCATCGCTCCGCTTCCTCCCCGCCCATATTTCGTCCGGTGAAGAGGAGCTCCGCCGCCCGGCCCTGTCCGACGATGCGGGGAAGTATCGCGCAGGCTCCCATGTCGCAGCCCGCCAGCCCGACGCGGGTGAAGAGGAATGCGACTTTGGAGCGTGCGGTCCCGAGCCTGAGGTCCGAGGCCATGGCGATCGCCGCTCCCGCTCCCACGCAGACGCCGTCGATGGCGGCGATCACGGGCTTCTGGCACCGCCGGATCGAGAGGATCAGATCTCCCGTCAAACGAGTGAATCGCAGGAGACCTTTCATATCCATCGCGACCAGGGGACCGATGATCTCGTGGACGTCGCCTCCCGAGCAGAAGTTCTCGCCGGCTCCGGTGATGACGACGGCGCCGACGTCCTCCGCCTCCGGAAGGCTTCGGAACGTGTCGCGGAGCTCGGCGTAGGAGTCGAACGTGAGCGGGTTCTTCTTATCGGGCCGGTCGAGAGTGACGAGGGCGACCGACCCCTCGACCTCCCATCGAAAGTGTTTTGGCTTCAAGCTCGCTAGCTTCATGTGGGTACTCCGGTTCAGATGTCGATGACCATGCCCGCGGGGCGCTTCCGGTTCCGCTCGAGCTGTTCTTTGCCCGCGAGATACTGGTTGTGCCAGGGGAGATCCACCTGCTGCTCGATCGCGGCGTGGAGGGTCCAGTAAGGATCCGCCAGGTGGGGGCGCGCGAGGCAGCAGAGGTCCGCTCTCCCGGCGGCGATGATGCCGTTCACGTGGTCCGGCTCGAAGATATTCCCCACAGCGAGAGTCGGGATCGAAGCTTCGTTCCGGATGCGGTCGCTGAAGGGGGTCTGGAACATGCGCCCGTAAACTGGCCGCGCGTTCGAGCTTGTCTGTCCGGCGGAGACATTAATAATGTCGACTCCCTGGGCCTTCAGCGCCCGCGCGATCTCGACCGCCTCGTCGCCGTCGACCCCTCCCTCGACCCAGTCCGTCGCCGAGATGCGGACCGAGAGCGGCTTCGCCTTGGGCCAGGCGGCCCGGCAGGCGGAAACCACCTCGAGAGGGAACCGGAGGCGGTTCTCGAGGCTTCCGCCGAACCGGTCGGTGCGCTGGTTCGAAAGCGGAGTGAGAAACGCGGAAAGAAGATACCCGTGGGCGGCGTGGATCTCGAGGAGGTCGAAGCCTGCCTCGTTCGCCAAGCGCGTGGCGCGCTCAAACTCGAAAATCACCCGGTCCATATCGGAGCGGTCCATCGGGCGGGGGACCTGGTTTCTTGGCGAATAGGCAAGCGCGGAAGGGCCGACGATCGGCCAGTTGCCCTCGTCGAGCGGCTCGTTCGCCCCTTCCCATTCGAGCTTCGTCGAGCCCTTGGGCCCGGCGTGCCCGAGCTGCATCGCGATTTTCGCGCTGGTCCAGCGGTGAACGAAATCGACGACGCGTTTCCACGCGAAGAGATGTTCGTCGAGGTACATCCCTGCGCAGCCCGGGCTGATGCGCGCGTCCTCGGCCACGTCCGTCATCTCGGTAAAGACCAGGGCCGCTCCTCCCATCGCCCGCGAGCCGAGGTGCACCAGGTGGAAATCGGAGGGGGTGCCGTTCACAGCACTGTACATGCACATCGGCGAGACGGCGACGCGGTTCGCGAGCTCTAGCTCCCGGAGACGAAACGGCGTGAACATCGGCGGCACGGACCTCCCGCCGCCCGAGCGCCGCGAGAACCAGGACTCGAACTCCGCCATCCATTTCGGGTCCCGCTTCTTCAGGTTCTCGTGGCTCACCCGCTGGCTGCGGGTCAAGAGGGAGTAGGCGAACTGAGGAGGCTCGAGGCCGGCGTAGCGCTCCACGTTCTCGAACCACTCGGTGCTGTTCCTCGCCGCGCTCTGGAGCCGCAGCACCTCCACCCTCCGGTTCTCCTCGTAGGTATCGAGGGCGTCCTCGAGATCCGCGCTCCCCTCGATGCGGTCGGCGAGCTCGATGGCATCGTCGAGCGCGAGCTTGGTGCCGGAGCCGATGGAGAAGTGGGCGGTGTGGGCGGAGTCTCCGAGGAGAACCACGTTTCCGTCGTGCCACTTTGCGTTCGTCACCCGCGGGAAGCTGAGCCAGGCGGAGCCTCTCAAGTGAGCGGCGTTGTCCATGAGCTCGTGTCCGTCGAGGTAGCGGGCGAACAGCTTCTCGAGGAACTGGTTCGACTCTTCCTTGGTCATCCGGTCGAAGCCGAGCGCGCGCCAGGTCTCGTCGGTCGTCTCCACGATGAAGGTGCTGGTGTCGTCGTCGAACCGGTAGGCGTGGACCTGGACGAAGCCGTGCTTGGTTTTCTCGAAGATGAAGGTGAAGGCGTCGAAGATCTTGCGGGTCCCGAGCCAGACGAACTTGTTCGCCCGGAGCTCGATACCGGGCTCGAAGCGCGTCTCGCGCTCCTTCCGGATCTTGCTGTTGACTCCGTCGCTCGCGACGATGAGGTCGCGCTCGCCCACGTCCGCCGTCCCCTCGATCTCCCTCTGGAAGTGGAGCCGAACCCCGAGCTCCCGCGCCCGCTCCTGCAGGACGAGCAGCATCTTCTTCCGCGAGAGGCCCGCGAAACCGTGCCCGGTGGTGCGGATGCACTGGCCCTTGAAGTGAATGTCGATGTCGTCCCAATGGTGAAACGCGCCAAAAATCCGCTCCGCGCTCACGGGATCGTTGTCCTTGAGCTTTCCGAGCGTCTGATCGGAGAACACCACCCCCCACCCGAAGGTATCGTCGGGGCGATTCCGCTCGTAGACGTCGATCTCGTGGGCGGGGTTTCTGAGCTTCGCCGATATGGAGAAGTAGAGGCCTCCAGCGCCTCCTCCGATGCAGGCGATGTTCATCGAGGAGAATTGTATATCAGGGGCAGCGGCGGCCGTTTCTATGCCGGAGGAAGGCTCTCCACGGCAAGGGGACGTAAAACTAGAGGTTTACCGGTGACTGCTTCATGCAAGACCAGCGGATCCAGGTCTGCCCCATTGGGCCAAACCACCGTACCTATCTCGGGGTCGACGGTCACTCGAGCAAAAAAGTCCGGATCCCGCAACGGCTCGAAAACCCCGGTGAACTCGATGCGGGGATGCAGGTCGAATGTACCCTCAACGCCGTCATCGAAACGTAAGTGAAGTCTGTACCCGTCGAGAGGCGCTACCCATACCACATTGGGAATCATGGTTACTCCATCATAAAGGTTTCGCGATCGCGCCCTCGTGCCGTTTACCGTTCATCTTGACGACCAGGGGCGAATCGAACCGCAGATGCCGGACCGGGCCCTCTTCGAAAAGCGCGGTGCGGGACGCGAGCCACTCCCAGTCGAGGAATCCCTCGCCTGCCTCGGGGTTGACGGTGAAGTAGCCGACGTTGTTCGAGATCAGATTCTGGAAGAAGTGCGTTCCCTGAGACGGGCTCACGTGGAAGTCGCGAAAGCCGGCTTCCACGATCACCCGGGCGCCGGCGATCTGATCCCAGGTGACGGGGATGCCGAGGAAAGGCTCGCTCGAGCCCCAGCGGCCGGAGCCGATGAGGACGTAGCCTCGGCCCTCGGAGCGAAGGGCGGAGTCGATCTGTCTTACGACCTCGACGATGCGGCGGCTCTCGCGACGCTCGAGCCTCCGGTAGTCCACCACGACGACGTCGCGCAGGTCGTCGAGCCGCCCATGTCCCAGAATGCTTCCGCTCCGGCAGAGGAGATCGCCGACAGAAGCGCCATCGAGGTCGAGCTCTTCCATCTCGCGCGCAAGGGCGAGGGGGCGGAGCTGGAGGAATCCGAGCTCCGCGCCCGCGGCGCTTCCGCCCCGGAGGTTCACGGCGAACTCGAGCTCGACCGGAGAGCGCGTTCCAAAGCGCGCGATTGCAAGGAGCGCCTCCAGAACTTCCGCCAAGGGAAAGAGTCCGTGTTTGAGGATGGGAGCGAAGGTCACGACCCGCACTCCCGGCCGGGATACGCCGTCGTAAAGGGCGTCGTTCTCCCGGGAGTGGGTGGAGCCGAGGGCCGCGAGCGTCCCGTCTTCTTCCGCGATCTCGATGGGAAACAAGCGCTCGTCTCCCGGAGAGCCGTCCATGTCGATCGCATAGAACTCCCGTTGGGCTTCTTTGAGACTCCTCTCGACCGTCGATCCCTGGGGCAGGTGGCGCGGATACCGGGGACAGAATCGGACGGAGCGGCCTCCATCCACCACCGTCTTACCGAGACCGAGAGCGACCGCGACGATTCCGTCCTCGCTCTTCGCCGGAGGCGCCGGATAGAAGTTGTGCGACCGAGCGACCCCGGCGAAATCGGGATAGAACCGCGTTCCGTGACGGGCGCCGACGACTCTCTGGAGGATGACCGCCATCTTCTCCTCCTCGAGACGATACTGGGTCGCCTCGAGGAACCGCTTCGCGTGGAGGGAATAGGTCGAAGCGTAGACCCGCTTCACCGCTCTCATCAGCTCCTCGAGCCGCCGCTCGGGGTTCGGGTCGCCATTCGGAAGCATGTAAGTCTGGTAGATGCCGGCGAAGGGCTGGTACTGGGAGTCCTCGAGAAGGCTCGACGAGCGCACCGCGAGCGGGAAGTCGCACCGGGCGAGAATCGCGGCGAGGTCCGAGCGAATCTCCTCGGGAAGAGAAGCGTTCTCGAAGGCCCGCACCACTTCTTCGTCCGTCTCCGACTGGAGCGCGAGATCGGTGAGCTCGTTCTCCTCCATGAACCGGTCGAAGACCTCGGTCGCGATCACCACAGAGCTCGGAACCGCGATCTGGACTCCGGGAAAGTAGCGGTCGATGTGGAACTGGTTGAGGAGGCTGCTCATGAACGCGAGACCCCGGGCCTTGCCGCCGAGAGAGCCTGCCCCGATCCGATAGAAACTCGCCTTCGCGTCGAAAAGGTCCCGGTCGAAGTCGACGATCTGGCCGCGGTTGCGCTCGTTGCGGTACTCGGCGATCGACGAGACCACCGAATCGCGAAGGTCTTCGAGGCTCTCGAAGTCCGAGACCTTGACCGGCCGAAGCTTCTCGGCGAGGGCGAACTCGGTGCGGGCCTTGAGCCAGGTGGAGAAATCGTTGCGCGTGCCGTGGTAGGCGAGGCTCTCCGCCGGCACTTTCTCCAGCATCGCTTCCATCGTCTTCAAATCGGAGGCGGAGCCGACTTCGGTCCCATCCGGAAGCCGGAACACGAAGTCGCCGATGCGGAGGCTCTCCGCCATGAACTTGCGGACCTGATGGAGGAGCGTAGGCGAGCCTTTCAAGAGGAACGAGGCCCCCATCGCTGCCGCGGGCGCCTCGTTCTCGCGCCGGCTCGACTGCAGCATGATGGGGACGTCGGGCCGGAGACGCCGCACCTCGCGCGCGAGCTCGAAGCCGGCGTCAGGAAGGATGACGCCCGCCCGAGGGAACTGGATGTCGGAGATGATCCCGAGGATCTCGTCGGGGTAGCGGTCGAAGTAGCCCCACGCCTCCTCGTAGTCCGAGGCGAGGAGGATCTTCGGTCCGGCGCGGATGCGGAGGATCTTGTCGGTGAGGTTGAGCCCCTCGGGGAGAAGACCGTGAGAGTGCTTGACGAGCTCGGTATAGATCACCGGGAGGAACGACGAGTAGTAACGAATACTGTTCTCCACCAGAACGATCGCCGGAACGCCCACCACCCCGGTGTCGTAGGCGACGTTCAGCTTGTCCTCCATGTACTTGACGATGGCGACCAGGATGCGCACGTCGCCCTGCCACAGGAACATACGCTCAATTCCCGAGACGTCGTGCTTCTCCACGAGCTGAGAAAGCTCGCGGCGATCGTAGGCCAGGAGGACGACCGGGGTCCCGATCCCCTCCGCCCTCAGGGCCGCGACGAGCCCGAGGACGTTCATGTCCCCGAGCTCGACGGAAGTGATGATGAGATCGTACCGGTTCGATTCTCTCGCGCGCTCGAGAGCTTCCCTCCCCGAGAAGGCGTGGGTGAGGTTCGGCGTGTGCCGGAGGTTCAGCTCCAGGAACTCGCCGAGGAACTGTTCGCTGAGCCGGCCGTCCTGGGAAAGAATGTAGTAGTCGTAGAGAGTGGCGACGAGGAGAACGTCCTGGACCCGGTTCTGGATGAGGTCCTGGAAGCCGTGGAAGCGCTCCGTCGCCGCCAGCTTGTCGAGAGGAAGCTCGATGCGAGGCATCCCGCGGCCTGCTAGCGACAGGGATGGATCGGGGACAAGAAGCGCTCGATGGCCTCGGGGTCGGAGACGGTTCCCGAGACGTCGAGATCGGCGGCCGCCGCCTCCGGGTCGGGATCCGGGCCGAGCCAGACGCCGAACCGATTCCTGGAATCGCCGCAGTCCAAAAGCAGGAGCGCCACGAGCCCCGGCCTCGATCCTCCCGCATCATCGGTGTCGATGGTTCCCCGGTGCGAGACCCAGAGGACGTCGTCGTCCTCGCGGGAGATCTTTCCGTTCGAGATCCGCTCGTCGAGATCCAGGTCGATGCGATGGCGCCCGAGCTCGTCGAAGTCGTCGCTCTTTCCCTCGAAGAAGTCTCGGATCTTTCGCTGGTCCTGCCCGAATGCGGGGTAGCTCACGTAGACGAAGCCGCGATTGCCGATCTCCGGCGGCCGGCCGGTCTCATCCGGAGGGAGATCGGAGAGCACGGCAAGGTCGAGGAGGAAAGGAACGGAGAGGGCGACGACCGGATGATAGCCTTCCGGCAACTCGCTCGCTCCGAGCGCGGCGAGCGCTTTTTTGGCGCGCTCGCCGGGATCCGCGATCTCCTCTCCGAACTGCCGCGCTTTCTGGACTCCCCAGAAACCTATGCCGGCGGCGAGAACCACGATCGCGCCGAGCGCCCCGAGACAGCCGCACCCCACCCAGGCCCAGACGGGGAAGGCTTTGCCCTCGCTCACAGGTAGATTATCGTGAGTGCGCTCCCGGAATTCAAAAGCCCGGGGAGCCTGCAGCCTTCAGGAGGTCTCGATGCAACGGGAAGTCGTTTTGTCTCTTGCGGCCCTGGCCGGGTTTGGTTCGGCCGGGTTCGTCGGCTATCAGGAGCTGAGCCGAACTTTCGTGGTGAACCTCAAGGATCCTCATCCCATCGAGGGAAACGTGAGCGTCGAAACCCCCATCCCCCATAGCGCCACCCAGAGCCTTCTCGAAGTGGTGGTGGCGCCCGCGGCGCGGGACGAGCCGAGTCTCTGGACGGAGGCGGGCATCCTCGAGACCGACGGCTTCACCTCGGTGGTGCTGAGCCTCCACGGACAGTTCCGGGGAAACCCGAGCGGCCCGGGCGCGGTCGGCCTCGTTCTAATACCGGAGGAGGAGAACGTTCTCCGGGCTCTCGCCGAAGGGGAAGTGCACCTGGCCCTGGACGCGGTCGCGGAGCGGGTCCCGGACGGACGCCTCTATTTCAGCGGCTCCCGCGCGGGTCTCGCGATCGCCTTTCCCCGGTATCGCGTTTTCCTCTACAACACCACCGACCGCAGCGCCGCGGTGAACGTCTTCGCCTACCTCACGCACTAACACTTAACGCTACGGCACACGGGGGGGAAAGGAACGCAAAGACGCAAAGTATTGGATTTCCTACTCGTACTTTTTCGCTGCCTCCCAGGCGGGTCCGAGCTCGGCTCTCGTGATCTTCAGCCCGCGGGCGATGAAGATCGGCATTTCGTCCCGCCAGGTCATGCAGTAGTCGCAGTCGTAGACCGCCACCTGCTCGATGGACTCGTACATCGCGCCGAGGTCCTCGGCGTCGTAGCCGATCGAGATCAAGACCCCGCCTTCGAGGAGCCGAAGGTCGTCACGACCCCAGAGGTAGTACGTGTTGTGGGGAGACAGCACCGCCGGCACCCGGCCCCGCCCGAAGAGCTCCAGTGCGCCCGCGTGTCCGTAGCTGGGCGCGAGGATGACCGCGCGCGCCCTGTCTTCCTCGGGTAGCGAGCGGTAGACAGTAGCCACCTGTTCGACCAGCTCCTCCCATCCGAACCGATCCGCGAGCCACTGGGGAAGGTCCGCGCGTTTTCCCGCTCCCTGCTCGATCTGCGTATCGATCCCGAGGAGACCGAGGTAGCGTGCGGCGGTCTCGGGCGGAAGGATTGGAAGCGAGACCGTGCCGAGAACGGCGCTTCCCGCGAGGACCCCCGCGAGGACGAGCGCGCGGGCTCGTTTGGAGAGGAAGAACCTCTCCAATTGCGCCGCGCCGCAAGCGAAGAGCGCGGGATAAAGGCCGGTGATGCGGTCCGGCCGACTCGACTGGGAGATGACGAGCGACCCGAGAAGGAGGAGGTAAGCGATCGCGAGAAACCTCAGCTCGGGCTTGCGGCGGACGCAGAAGTAAAGGCCGGCGGCCCAGACGGGAAAGGTGAAGGGGCTCATGAAGAGAATCTGATTCCACACGACCTGGAGCGGCGGCAGGGCCCGATTCTTGAGAAGCGTCGCGTTGCGATAGAACTCGAGCGAGGGAAATCCGTGCTCTATCTGCCAGAGAAGGTTCGGAAGAACGAGGACGAAGGCGAGGGCGCCCCCGACGAAGAGCCACCGGGTGAACAGCAACCTTCGCTCGGGAGTGAGAGCGAGGCCGATGACGACGCCGAGAGCGAGGACGACGACGGTATGCTTGTTCTCGAGCGCGATCCCCGCGAGAGCGCCGAAGACGACCCAGAGCCGCGGCTCACTTCGCTCCACCATGATCGCGGCCACGACGAGGAGCGCGGTCCAGAGAAGGATCTCGATCGAGTTCATGGAAAAGAAATTGAAGAGCACCAGGAATATCGGCGGTACCACGGCGCAGGCGGCCGCGAGGGCCTGGCCGAATCGTCCGGCGCCGAGACGGGCCGCGAGCCATCCAGTCATGAGCGCGGTGAGAGCGCCGGCTATGGCGCTCGGAAGCCGGAGAGCGACCAGCGAATCTCCGAAGAGCGCCAGATTAACCGCAGGATCGCGGGCGCGAGCGGCGGATGGTCGACGTACCCGAAGTCCAGCCGTCGGGCGCAGGCGATGTAGTAGAGCTCGTCGATGAAATAGCCGTACCCGTGGAGCTGACCCACCAGAGTTGCTCCGAGCTGCAGGGCGACGGCGGCGAAGGCGACTCCCAGTGGAACGGCGACGGCTCCGAGTGAGCGCCTCATGTCAGGAGGGCACCTTCTGCCCCTCGACGGCGAGTAGACGGTACAAGACAGGAAGCACCAGGAGAGTGAGAGCGGTCGACGAGAGGATCCCGCCCACGACCACGGTCGCGAGGGGCCTTTGCACCTCGGCGCCCGTGCCGGTGGCGAGCGCCATGGGCAAGAAGCCCAGGCTGGCTACGAGCGCGGTCATCAGGACGGGACGCAGTCGCGCGACCGCGCCCTGGACGACGGCCTCCTCCACCAAGACCCCCTCGGTGCGCAGGCGGTTGATGAACGTGACCATGACGAGCCCGTTCAACACCGCGACCCCGGAGAGGGCGATGAATCCGACCGCGGCAGAGATGGAGAAGGGGATTCCCCCAATCCACAGCGTGAATACACCGCCGGTCAAGGCGAGAGGGACGCCGGTGAAAACCAGAAGGGCGTCTTTCGCCGTTCCGAAGGTCGCGAACAGCAGCCCGAAGATGAGGAGAAGGGCCATCGGCACGACGAACTGAAGCCTTTGGCGGGCCGAGATGAGCTGTTCGAACTGACCGCCCCAGGCGGTCCAGTACCCCGCGGGAATGACGACGCTCTCGCGGATTCGGCGCTCCGCCTCTTCGACGAAGGATCCGATGTCCTGGCCCCGGACGTTCGCGGTCACCACCACGCGGCGCTTGCCGTTTTCGCGGCTGATCTGGTTTGGGCCCGGTGCGACCTCGAGCTCGGCGACGGATTCGAGAGGTACATAACCGGGTGTGCCTGAGGATGCGCCTGCGCTCGGAAGCGGGATTGGAAGCCGCTTCAGCTTGTCGAGATCCCCGCGGATCCGCTCGGGCAGGCGCACGATGATGTCGAAGCGGCGGTCGCCTTCGAAAACCTGCCCGGCCGTCCGCCCGCCCATCGCGACCTCGACTACGTCCTGCACGTCCGACACGTTGAGCCCGAGCCGCGCCATCGCCGGACGGTTCAGATGGATCGTCAGGAGCGGAAGGCCGGTCACTTGCTCGACTTTTACGTCGGCGGCGCCCGGAACCGTCCTCAGCACGGCTTCGATGCGATCTCCTACTTCCGCCAGGACCTCCATATCGTCCCCGAAGACTTTGACCGCGACGTCGCTCCGGACACCGGCGATCAGCTCGTTGAACCGCATCTGGATAGGCTGGGTGAACTCGTAGTTGTTGCCGGGAACGACTTGAAGCTCTTCCGCGAGCTGCTGGACCAAGGATGATTTCGACCGGCGCGGATCGGGCCACTCCGATCGGGGCTTGATCATGACGTAGGTGTCGGCGACGTTCGGCGGCATGGGATCGCTCGCGATCTCTCCCGTCCCGAGCTTCGAGAAGACGTAATCTACCTCGGGATACGTCTTGAACTTGCGCTCGACCGCGTGCTGCATCTCGACCGCCGTCGAGAGGCTCGTCCCCGGGATGCGCAGCGCGTGCACCAGGAGGTCTCCTTCGTCGAGGCTCGGGAGGAACTCGCTCCCGAGCCGCGTCGCCATCACACCGCTCACCATCAGCAGAACCACCGCCCCCGCCAGGGTGGCGGCGCGGTTCTGCATGGCGAGACGGAGAGCGGGAAGGTAGGCGCGGTTCGCCCATCGCATGAGAACGCTCTCCCGCTCCGACAGCCGCCCGGTGACGAACATCGCGATCGCGGCGGGGACGAACGTCACCGAGAGGATGACCGCCCCGAAGAGCGCGGCGAGGACGGTGAACGCCATCGGCTGAAACATCTTCCCCTCGATCCCGGTGAGCGTCAGGATGGGGAAGTACACGATCATAATGATGAGCTCGCCGAACATCGTAGGCTTCCGTACCTCGCGCGAGGCCTCGAACACCACCTCGAACCGTTCGGCGCGCGTCAGGAGCCGGCCGAGCTCGTGCTGCCGCTCCGCCAGACGCCGCATGGCATTCTCGACGATGATGACCGCTCCATCCACGATGATGCCGAAGTCGAGCGCTCCGAGGCTCAGAAGGTTCCCGCTGACGCCGCGCTCCACCATCCCGGTGACGGCGAAGAGCATCGAAAGAGGGATCACGCAGGCGGTGATGACCGCGGCGCGCAGGTTCCCGAGGAATACGAACAAAACCGCAATCACCAGAAGAGCCCCGAGCGTGAGGTTGTGGCGCACCGTCTCGATGGTGGCATCGACGAGCTTGGTGCGGTCGTAGACCGTCTTGGCCACGACACCCGGGGGAAGTGTTCTGTTGACCTCCTCCATCTTGGCCGCGACCCTTCTTGACACCACCCGGCTGTTCTCGCCCATGAGCATGAACACCGTCCCCAGGACGACCTCTTTACCGTCCTCGGTCGCCGCCCCGGTGCGAAGCTCCTTTCCCAGGAGCACGTCGGCGACGCTCCCCAAGTAGATCGGCGTGCCGTCGTGATTGCCGACGATGATCTGCCGGAGGTCCTCGATCTCGCGCACCTGTCCCGGGACGCGGATGAGGTACTGCTCGCCCCGCCTTTCGATGTATCCCGCGCCCACGTTGGCGTTGTTCCGCGCGATCGCCGAAAGCACGTCGCCGAAGGAAAGCCGGTAGGCGATGAGCTTCTCGGGATCGGGCGTGACGTGGAACTGCTTGATGTATCCGCCGATGCTGTTGACGTCGGCGACCCCCGGCACCGTCTTGAGCTGGGGCCGGACGATCCAGTCCTGAACCGTCCTGAGCTCCATCTCCGAGTAGGGCTCCCCCTCGGCGTTGACGGCGCCGGGCTCCGCCTCGACGGTCCAGAGAAAGATCTCTCCCAGGCCGGTCGCGATCGGCCCCATCCTGGGCTCGATGCCCGGCGGAAGCCCGTTCTTGACCTCCTGGATCCTCTCGTTGATGAGCTGGCGGCCGAAGTAGATGTCCGTCCCGTCCTCGAAGATCACGGTGACCTGCGAGAGGCCGTAGCGAGAGATCGAACGGGTCTCCTTCAGGCGCGGAAGCCCGGCCATCGCCGTCTCGACGAGGAAGGTCACACGCTGCTCGACTTCGAGCGGCGAATAGCCGGGCGCCTCGGTATTGATCTGCACCTGCACGTTGGTGATGTCGGGCACGGCGTCGATGGGCAGGCGTTGAAAGTTGTAGACGCCGAATGCCGCCATTCCCAGGGTGGCGAACATCACGAGCCAGCGCTCGCGGATTGCGAAACGGAGAATTCCTTCGAGCATCTCTCCTCCGCCGTCAGTGGTCATGGGTGGCGCCGAGCTTCCCGATCTCGGCCTTCACCGCGAAGCTATTGGCCGCCGCGTACTGCTCTCCCGCGGCAAGCCCGCTCCGCACTTCCACCCACTCCCCGTCGCTCCGGCCGAGCTCGAGCGGCCGGCCTTCGAACCAGTCCCCGTAGCGCACGAACACCACCTGCCAATCTCGAAAGCTCTGAATCGCCTCCGCCGCCACGGCTACGGGAACCGTCGCCCTGTCCCGGGTGAGAACGACGGAAACGAAGAGGCCGGGCCGCCACTGTCCGTCGGGGTTCGCGAGGACGAGCCGCGCGGTCGCCGCCCGCGTGGTCTCGCCGACGAGCGGTCCCACGTAGGTGATGCGGCCGGTCGCCTCCCTGCCGAGATCCACGGAGCGGACCGTCGCCTCCTGGCCTTCGCCGACCGCGCTCACGTCCTTCGCGTACACCGCCACGTTCACCCACACCGAAGTCAGGTCGGCGATGACAAAGATGTCCTTATCGGCGGCGACCGCCTCTCCCACGGTGACGCTGCGCTCGGTCACCGTGCCCGCGAGGGGCGCTCGGATCTCGTAACGCGGCAGGCTGTCGCGCGGGGCCGAGGAGATCTCGCCGATAGATTGGGCGTCGAGACCGAGGGCCGCGAGCTTCTGCGCCGCGAGCTCCTTCTGGAGCTCGCTTTCCTGGAACGCGCGCTGGGCTTCGAGGTAGTCCTGCTCCGCGGAGATCCTCTTCTTCCACAGGCTCTCCTCCCGCTCGAGGGTTACCCGGGCGAATTCGAGGTACTGTGAAGAGGCGAGATAAGCGCTCTTGGCGTCGGCGAGCTCTCGGCTGCTGATGACGGCCATGAGCTCTCCGCGACGCACGCGATCCCCCTGCTGCTTCAGCGCCTCGAGGACCACGCCCGAGACCCGCGGCACCACGCGGGCGACGCGGGTGGCGTCGGGCTGAATCTCTCCCGGAAGGTCGAGGGTCGTGACCATCTCCCTTGGGCCGGCGGTGAGGATAGTGATGCCGGCGCTTTCGACGGCATCGGGGCCGAGCCGCACCTTGCCCTCGATTTGGGAGTACTCCCATCGATGGGTCTTCCCGCTCCTTTCGGCCGCAATCTTGACGTCGAAAGAGTGGGGCTCCTCGACGACGTTGTCGCTCAGGAGGTAATCCTCTTCGGGCGCGAAGGCCATTCGATCGAGGCGCCCTCCAAGGCGATGGACCTCGATATCGAGACGGACCTCGCGGGGATCGAGCGGCTCTGCCTCGCCGTCGAACGCATATACGCGGAAGCGGGGCGGCACTCCGAGCTCGTACATGGTGATCTCGAGCTTTAGCGTGTCGTCGGAGACGAGCCTTCCGCCGTGGGGACCGCTGGGGTAGTCCGCCAGCCCCTCGAGCGAATCGGAATCGGCCCCTTCGGTCGAAGGCTCCGTCCAGAGAATGAGCGCGGTGAGGGCGATGCCGATGAGCCCGATGACGGCGATGGTGATGACGTTCTTCCGGTGCATGGCTTCCCTCACTCTTTCTCCTCGATGGCCGCTGGCTGGCTTCGGACGGCGTTCAGTGGAGCGCCGATGAGACGCTCCACTTCGACGGCCGCCTTGTGATAGTCCGCGAGCGCGCGCAGGTACTGACCGCTCGCGCCGATGAACGTGCGCTGCGCGTCGAGAACGTCGAGATAACCGAACTTCCCGAGACGGTAGCCCTCGTTGACGGCTTCGAAGGTCTGCTGGGCGCCGGGAAGGACCGCCGCCTGAAGCGAGGTGACCGCGGTGTGCGCGCTCGTGAGCGCCCCATAGGCTTCGGCCAGGGCGGCGGCGACTCTCGCTTCCGCGGCCCGGCGCTGCTCGTAGGCCTTCGAGAGCCGGTTTCTGGCTTCCTCGATACCGCCCTGATTCCGATCGAATATCGGCAGGGAGATCGAACCGCCGATGACGAGGGCGTTACTTCCGAGATCGTGGAAGCGACGATAGCCGGCGATCACCTCCAGGTCGGGAACACCTTTCGATCGTTCGAAGGCGAGCGCCGCCTGCCGCTGTGAGATCTCCGCCGCCCAGCGCGCGAGGTAGGGATTGTCCGCGAGACGCGCCT
>CAZKNR010000258.1:0-2920 GCA_964553925.1 uncultured Acidobacteriota bacterium | reverse complement strand
GGAGCGGGCACCAAGGTCACGTCGGGATCCAGGAATCGTCCCAGGCCACTCTCCTGCAGCGCCTCCTGGAGCTGATCCATGGCCAGACCAATCCAGTTTGGTTTGGCGGCCTTGACGGCGCTTCGCCATTCGCGGGAGCGCCTGGAAACTCCGAGACGCCGTACGGTGAGTAGCGAAGGTAGGTCCCAAGCTCCAGCTCAGAAAGAAGGGATGGAGGTTTCGGCACCGCTCCTCTCGGGAAGGAATTCGAGCAGCAACGAGAGGCCATCGACGGAAAGCGTCAGCGCTCCATAGCGCATGAACTCGCGCGGCCACGTGAGGGAAGGATTCGTCGCGGCCGCCTCCATCACGAATAGTGGTCGTCCAAGACGCAGCGCCTCCCAACCCTGATGCAGCGACCCGCTCTTCTCTCCCGCTTCCACGATGATGGTGGAGTCGGAGAGAAGGGCCATCGTGCGGTTGCGCATCGGAAAGTTTCCCGGCCGCGACGGTATCCCTGGCGCGAATTGTGACACTGCCAGGTGCTCCCGCATAATGCGCTCCTGGAGCGAACGATTCTTCGAGGGGAAAGACTCATCGAGCGAAGTGCCGAGCACGGCGATGGTGCGGCCTCCGGCCGCAATCGCACCCTCGTGCGCGGCCGTGTCGATACCTTCGGCCAGACCACTCACGACCACGGCACCATGGGCCGCCAGGCTTTGCGCGAGCGACCGGCCATGCGAGAGACCTTGTGCGGAGGCTTTTCGCGAGCCAACGATGGACACGCGAGGGCCTGACCGCAGCAGCGAGCGGTCGCCAGCAATGAAGAGACGCGGCGGAGCGTTCTTCTTCTCCACCTCGTTGAGAGGCCCGAGGAGCTCCTCGGGGCCGAGCTCCTCGAATCCATGTGGGATTTTGTCGGCACTCATCCGCACCCTCCTACTCTGACCTTGAATCATGCCTCAAGCGGTTGAGAACAGCTACCCCTTCCCCTGAACGCAATCGGGGCCCTCAAGGCCCTCAAGAATTGCCCAGCGAGGAACGACGCTCTGGGCTGTACCTACCGGGTTTAGTTGATAGGGCGTAGTGCGCTCAGGGGCGGCGAAAGTTTCCGCCGCGCGGCAGGCCGCGCCGACGCAGGCAGACAGGCTTCGCAGCAGGGAAGAGAGTTGCGCCATCAGTTCCGGTGAGGCCGATCCTCCGAAGTTCGAGAGCTCGTAGGGATCGGAAGCGAGGTCGTAGATTTCCCGCACTCCGGTCCAGTACTCGACGTACTTGTACCGGAGTGTCCGGAGCCCTACGAACACCGGCTGAGCGGATCGGGGCGAGGGTGCGATCAAACCTTCGTCCGAATACTGCTCGAGAAGAAAGGCCTGCCTCCAGGTTCCGGGGGCGGGACGGTCGCCGCGCAGCAGGGGAGCGAGGGAACGCCCGTCGACAAAGTGCGGAGTCTCGACCCCGGCGAGCTCGGCGAGAGTCGGCGCGAGGTCGACGTTGCCGGCGAGATAGCCGGAAAGCGTCTCTCCCAAAGGGACACCAGGCCCTCTCACCACCAACGGAACTCGAACGTCTTCCTCGTACGGGCCCGGTCTCCGGGGCTGGACCGCGGGAGCGGGCGCCGGGGCCGGCTCTCGGACGGCTTGCTCGGGCTCCGCGTGTGGGTGCAGTGATAAGGAGGATTTCGTCGGCGGATCTCGTCTGGAAAAGCCGTGGGCGGTCTTGCGGCTTCTCCTCCGTTCGCTTCCGAGGGCGGCTACCCCTCCCTCTACCGTCCTCGAAACGTACCGCGGAAAAGCTCACTACTTGCTTTACAGTCTAGTATCGGGCATACTGCTACTTGTGGAAGGGCCGAGCGGCCGGGAGGCAGATGAAACGGTCGAGTCGGCAGCAGGGCGGCGGGAGATCAGGAATACGACCTGCTCTGATCAAGGTGGATTTCCTTATCCCGCGGCTCCAGGACACGACACATCGACAGCACCCGCATACGGCTTATGAAGAATGGGACACGCTCCTTAGGGAGCACGAGATCCATCCACCTACTCTGGGGCCTCCCGAGCGCGGAAGAGAGGGCTGGGGCAAGGAAGCAGAGGACTCGTTGCATTGGTGGACGGGCGTCCGAAAGAACCAAGTCCCAGTCCTCCTCCGATTGCTCAGACACGATGCACGAAGGATCTTCGACCAAAGGTGGATGATCGCGTGGGTCGGAGAAAGGGTTTACACGCTCGGCGATGTGCCCCCACGGAGGAAACGGAAATGAGGATCAGGAATCATGACCAGAATCGCCATCGACTTTAGAGGGCGGAAGCCCTATGCAGATCTTGCCGGGCGTCAGTGGGATCTCGCTGCGCTCAGCGTAAAGGATCGACGGCTCGTGCGGTCCGTAGTCACCCTTGCGAACAAGGGCACGGCTTGGCCCAAGCTGTCGAGTCACTGGCGCCGCGTGCTGATCGAACTGTATCGCCACTCGAGCGGAAAGGAACTTGTGCGGCTGCCTGTCTATGCGATCTGCCAGGACATCGCATCCCGGGTAGGGATCGAGCAAGGTTACTTTCGGCAGCGCGACTACCGGGATGACTTGGTCGAGCTCATAGCCAAGACGCATGAGTCCCGGTACCAATTCGCCAAGGAAACCGGGCTTAACCAAGCGTTCCTCTCTCGAGTGCTCAGCAAGAGAGCACACCTCTCGGTCGAGAAACTGGAGAAGGCAGCCGAGGCGCTCGGCTACCGTGTGGCGCTCGTTCGATCTGCGCAGGCAAGACGCCGCCGAGCCAGGAGCCCGAAGGAGATGGCCGCCGCCGGATAAGCGGAGCGCTCCGAGGAGCGGGCACCAAGGTCACGTCGGGATCCAGGAATCGTCCCAGGCCACTCTCCTGCAGCGCCTCCTGGAGCTGATCCATGGCCAGACCAATCCAGTTTGGTTTGGCGGCCTTGACGGCGCTTC
>CAZKNR010000257.1:0-23938 GCA_964553925.1 uncultured Acidobacteriota bacterium | reverse complement strand
GGCTCCGGCTCTCCGAACGGACCCAATTATCAGCCGGGCGCGTTCTCGACCGAGGAGATCCGCCAGCTCCGCCGGGAGTTCCGCGAGCGGGTGAAAGACGCCGAGAACCTCAAGCGCGAGCTCGCCCGTCAGAACCTCGATGTGCCGGATCTGAGCGAGATCATCCGCCGCATGGAGGAGTTCGAGAGAAAGCAGATCTTCCTGAACCCGCTCGGCCTCGAGAAGCTCGAGGAGGACGTGCTCGCCGACCTGAAGCAGTTCGAGTACTGGCTCCGGCGCGAGCTCGAGGGGATCGGCGAGGAGCAGCTCTACCTCGCGGGCTCGGACCAGGTGCCGCCGGACTACCGGCAGCTCGTCGAGGAGTATTTCCGGTCGCTTTCGCGCAGCAAGAATTGACCCCCCCCTCTGTGGAGTCAAGATGAGGATTGCCGGAATCGCCTGCTTGCTTCTGGTCGGTCTGTCCCTGCCACTCCTCTCGGAAGCCCAAAGCCTGGGTAGCGTCGCCAAGAAGGAACGCGAACGACGCGACAAGAACAAGAAAGACGGCGTCGCCGCTCGCGAGTTCAGCGAAGAGGAGGTGTTCGGCGAGAAAGAGGATGAGAAGGCTCCCGAAGGCGAAGCTGGCGAGCAAACCGAATCGAGCGATGGAGCTTCCCTGGAGGATGACGCGGTGATTCCCGAGGGGGACGAGAAGCTCGAGGACGAGGGCGAAAAGTTCGAGAGAGAAAGCCGCGAGCGCAAGCGCGGCGAGACGGAGTGGCGTTCGAAAGTCTCGACCGCGCGGGCGCGCATCGAAGAGGCCAAGAAGGCGGTTCAGTTCTTCGAAGAGCTCTATTTGACCCCGGACAGTCGCTATGTAGACGCACAGGGCAGAACGGTGATCGATTCCATCGACCACCTCCAGCGTCTGACGCGAGAGGCCAAAGAAGAGCTTGCCGCCGCGGAGCTCGACTTGAAGAAGATTCAGGACGACGCTCGGCGGGCGGGGATTCCGCCGGGTTGGCTGCGTTAAATCAAATCAGCGTTCCCGCGGGCACCACCGCGCTCGGGTCGATCGAGACACCGTCCCCGGCAACGACCCCAAGCCGCGCGATTTCGGGGACGACCCGCTTTCCCTTGACCTCGATCGCGAGCTCGGTGCCGGGACGGCTTTCGATGCAGGCGGCGGCTCCTACCGAGACTCTCTCTCCAAGAACGGAATCGAGAACAAGGGCGCCTGCGCCGACGACGACGTCGTCGAACAGGATCGACCGCTCGACGACCGCTCCCTCCGCGATCCGAGCTCCGGAGCCGATCGCAATCGGGCCGACGAGTCGCACTCCGTCTTCGATTCGGACGTTTGCTCCGAGCCGGATCGGTCCCTCGAGGACGACGTCCCGCCCCAGAGTCACGTCGCCCCGGCCGCGGATTTCGGACGGCGTTTCGGCGACGAGGCCGAGCTCTCGCGCTCGAACGGGGTCCTCCCACAAGAATAGTGCTGCCTGCAGCACGTCCCACGAGTAGGTGATGGGAAGCCAGAACCGTTCGATCCTCTTCGCGCGGACGAAGCTCTCTTCGGCCAGCCGGAGAATGAAGTCCGGGAGCTCGAGCTCACCGCGTGGGCTCGGGACGACCTCGTCGAGGTAGCGGAGGTCGTCCCTCTCGACGGAATACCCTCCGACGCTGCACCAGGCGTCCTTCGGCGGATCTTTCGGTTTCTCGACGATGCCGGTGATGACGTCCCCCTCCAGTTGAACGACGGCGCGGTTCTCGGGGTCTTTCGCCTGAGTGACCAGAAGCCCCCGTCCCCTCTCCGCGAGTCCCCCCAAGTCGTCTTTGTGGTAGAAGTCGTCACCGTTCAGGACGAGGCAGCGGGCGGTCACATGGGGCCGCGCCGCGAGAAGGGCGTCCGCGGTGCCGCGCTGCCGCTCCTGAACCACGTACCGGATTCGGACTGCCCCGAAGGTATCGCCGAACCGGCCCTCGATCTGCTCCCGCAGGAAACCCACGACCAGGAGGACCTCATCCACGAGCCCGTCGAGCTGACGAAGCTGGTGCTCGAGGAGCGGCCGATCCCAGAGGGGCACGAGCGGCTTCGGTCTCGTCGCGGTCAGAGGATGAGTGCGGGTCGATCGACCCGCCGCCATGATGACCGCTTGCATCGAAGACGATGGTAGCACGCTCGCTCCAAGGCGAAAGCACCGAGAGTAGGAGTAGACTAAGCGTCGAGAATGAGCACGCTTCTTCTCGAGACTCGGGAACCGGAGCTTCAGATCGTGGACCTGGATACGATCCGCCCCCCGGAGCTCGAGGGGTTCTTCCGCCGCGAGCTCACCCTCTGGCGGGACCGGCTGTCGTGGGACGTCTCCTCGGCGGTCACTGCCTTTCGGCGAGCCCTCGAGCGCGGTTGCGTGCTAGGGAAGGCCATTCGCTGCGGATCGTCTACCGCGGGGTACGGGTACTTCGTCGTCGAATCGGGTCGCGGCGTCCTCACCGGTCTCGCGGTCGCTCCCGAGTGGCGGGGAAGGGACGTCGGCCCGCTCCTGGTGCGGGCGATGATACAAGAGCTCATGCTTCGAGGGGTCGTGCGCATCGAAAGCCAGTTCTTGTCGTACGACGCGCCCTGGCTCGTGCCCTGCTTCGAGTCGGAGGGGTTCGAGAGTTACGCGCGGGAGTTTCGCCGTCTGGCGTTGAAGCCCCGGGGCTCGTGCCCTCCGTGCCCGGAGGAGCCACCCGAAACGCCAGACCCTTTCGTCTATCGAAGCTGGAAGTCGTGGAACCTGACCGAGGCATCCCAGGTCATGGAGAGCGCCCACGTCTCGGGGATCGACGCCCGGATGAACGAGCTCTACCGCTCGAGCGAGGGATGCCGGTCCCTTTTGACGAGCGTCCTCCGCCATCGAGGGTGCGGCTCCGCGATCCTCGACGCATCGTCGGTCGCCCGCGATCCCCGGACCGATCGCGCCGTCGCCTTCGCGGTCGTAACCGAGACCTCGGTTCGAAAAGCGCATCTCGCGCAGCTGGCGGTGGCCCCCGACTACCAGGGCCGCGGTCTCGGCCGGCGGATTCTCTCCCGGGTGATCGGGCGCCTTTCGGACATGGGCTACGACGGGATTTCCCTCATGGTCAGCCGGGACAACCACCGGGCGCTCGACCTCTATCGATCGATGGGATTCGAGCGAGTGATCGCCTTCCCGGTGTTCAGCCGGGATTAGCATAGCGCCGCACGCGGGAAACGCGATGTCCGTTCCGCGCCCCGAGCCACGCGGACTTTGTTTGTTTAGCAGAAGGTTCTACAATTGCACAGATGCCTACGGTGCTGCGAAGCGGTCCGTACCGGTTGTTTTTCTACTCTTCCGACCGCTTCGAACCACCGCACGTGCACGTCGAGCGGGAGGATAAGCGGGCGAAGCTCTGGTTGAAACCCGTGCGGCTTGAGGACAGCGTGGGTTTCCGTCGCGTCGAGCTAGGAAAGCTTCAGGCCGTCGTGGAAGAGAATGTCGATATCCTCTTGAGGTCGTGGAATGAGTTCTTCGGTAACTGATCTCCGCAATGCACAGGCTCAGGATGTGACGGTGAGTGATGAGTCGCTGACCGTCGAGCTCGTCGACGGTCGCAGCGTGAGTGTTCCGCTAGCCTGGTACCCCCGTTTGACTCACGCCACGCCGACGGAGAGCGAGAACTGGCGGCTGATCGGTCGGGGCGAAGGGATCCATTGGCCGGATCTCGATGAGGACATCAGTGTGGAGGGTCTACTGGCCGGTCGCCCCTCGGGGGAGTCGCAGGCCTCTTTCCAACGCTGGTTGCAGAGTCGGCAACAGGCTGGCTAAAAGGCGGTTCGAGTGCCCTCTGTGCACTTCTCAAGAGTTTACGCCGAGCACCGGTACGACGTATTCATACCGGAGGCATTGGATGTCGCGCTCTAAAATTACCATCTCGATCGACGAGACAACACTGACCCGCCTGGATGCGCTTGTGCAACAGGAGGCGTTCCCCAATCGAAGCCAAGCGATCGAAGAAGCGGCTGCCGAGAAACTCGAGTGGTTTGCGCGGAGTCGGCTGGCTCGCGAGTGCGCGAAACTCGACCCCGCGTTCGAGAAGGGGCTGGCGGAGGAGGGTTTATCGGAGGACTGGCTGAATGGCCCGAATATTGAGGGGATCATAGGGGCCTAACAACGGACTGCAAGCGCTGCTGCCACGTGCTGGCCACGCCGCTCATCTGCAGTGTGGACGGACACCATGGTGAGGGATTAGACTTTCTTCCATGCGGACGATCGAGGCGGAGGTTGACGAGCAGGGCAACTTCCGGCCCAAACAGCCGGTCGACCTCCCACCGGGTTCGCGCGTCTTGATTACGGTGGTTGAGCCCCAGGCGACCGAGACTACGCTGCTGAGCGAGACAGCCCTGGGCGCGGACTGGAATCGCCCGGAGGAGGATCGAGCGTGGTCCCACTTGGGCCAGGGTTAGTCGTCGTCCTCCGCTTCCCCTTCTCCGACCTGTCCGCGTCAGGCGGTCTCAGACGAGACAGCTTCGCAAGGTCTGGCAAGCTGTTCACGGCGAGTGAGGCCATCGTCATTTGCCTGACCGGATCGCCTACGCCAAGGGCACATCGCAGCATAGCAGGCGTCGTCAGGTGTGAAATGAGGAAGCGCCGCTTGCAACTCGGCGCTAATGGTTCGGCGACCTCACAATGAACGGCAAGCGCATCTCCAAGGGCGCGATTGCAGGATTCATGGCGTCCATCGTTCTCGTCGGTCTGGTCCGCGTGGGTCTGACGGTCGCTGGCCCCTCCGTGACGTCCGATGAAATCAGCAAGTACGCCAGTATGACGGTCGTGATTCTGGC
Organism: uncultured Acidobacteriota bacterium; assembly: GCA_964553925.1. Taxonomy (GTDB): domain Bacteria; phylum Acidobacteriota; class Vicinamibacteria; order Marinacidobacterales; family SMYC01; genus DAISKN01. Next base: position 19,113 of record CAZKNR010000257.1, on the reverse strand, counting down.
GGGATGCGTCTACTTCGGAGCTGCCGGCCTTGCCTGGAAGGAGCTCGTGAAAGTCTCGTACCTCCTTATCCTGCCGTATATGGCGGTCGAGCTTGGAGGCATCGGATACACGTGGGCCACGGGCAAGACGACGATCTTCCACCTGCCCCAGTACTCGTTTGGAATGCCTGCGGACCTTCATTTCTTGGGGCATCTGGTGGGCGGACTCACCTGGCAGCCGCTGTCGCTCTTCCTCGTGATGCTGATCGTTCCCGCCGTGTCGAGACGATGGATTTCATGGCGCGGCGACTCGAAAAGCGGCTGAAGGGGACGAGCCGCTACTCGGTCAAAACCTCGATCTCCGTGAGCTCGTGATGTATTCTTCAGTCATGGAACGCGACGTCGCGATGCTTCTGAGCGAAGTGGAATCTGGACTCAAGGTGATCTATGCGGAGCGGCTGAAAGGTGTCTATCTCTTCGGCTCGTACGCGCGGGGTGACGCGGACTCTGAATCGGACGCCGATGTGTTGGTCGTGCTGGACCGATCCGACCGCTACAGTGCGGAGGTGGAGCGGACTGGTACTCTTATCTCGGAGCTGTCGCTGAAATACGGCGTCAGCGTGAGCCGAACCTTCGTTTCCGAAGCAGACTGGCGGAGCGGGGAGACCCCGTTTCTGACGAATGTGCGCGAAGAGGCAATTCCAGCGTGAAAGAGGCCTCCGAGAAACTTCTGGAGAAGGCCTCCCGCGCTATTCGGGCAGCGGAGATCTTACTTCGCGAGGGGGACCTCGATTTCGCAGCGGGCCGCGCCTACTACGCCATGTTCTACACGGCTGAAGCTCTCCTTTTCGAGAAGGAGTTACAGTTTCGGAAGCACTCCGGCGTCCACTCGGCTTTCGGAGAGCATTTTGCAAAGACGGGCTTGCTCGACTCCAAGTTCCATCGTTGGCTCCTCGACGCGAGTGACCGGCGGATTCAAGCCGACTATGGCGTTGATGTCGTCCTCGCGTCGGAGGACGTGGAACTCGTCCTTCACCAGGCACGTGAGTTCATGGGCGAGGCTCGACGCCTTCTGAACGATAGCTCTGTGGGCTAACCACACTGTTTGGGCGCCAGCCTGACGGTACCGAGATTGCGTCCCATGTTCCGGGCGCTCATCTAACGTTTCCTTCAATCCGTCATACTCTCCATTAGTCTGTCGCTCTTCATCCTGATCCGGATCGTTCGCGCCTTGTCGAGACGATGGACTTCATGGCGCGGCGGCTCGACAAGCGGCTGAAGCTGACGAGCCGCTACTCGGTCAATACCTCGATCTCCGTGAGCTCCGGGGTCTCGGCATCGAGGCCGTAGAGTCGAATCTGGAGTCGGCCCGTGAGCGCCGGGCCGCCGGAATCCAGATAGATCGTTTGCGTTCCGTCGCGCGGCGTTTCGAGGAGACCCGAGACGAGCTCCGTCAGCGCGGGCCAGTCGGGTTCGGTTTCCCAGACGATCTCGAAGCCCGTTTCGGTCTCTCTCAGGATCTCGACCCGCTCGACGGGCACTCTCGGCGCCGCTCCGTAGTGGAGCCTCAGGCCCGCGAGCTTCGCCCCGTTGGAGCCGTTGGGGACGTCGAGAGCGACCGTGAAATCCGGCCCCGGGAGAGAGACGGCGGCGTTCACATCGCGATCGAACAGGGCGGCAACGCTGCCGGAGACGTTTACTCGGGCCGGCGCCCGCGGCGTTTTCCAAGGATCCTTCTCGGGGACGACCTCGAACACGAGATCGCGCCCGAAATCGCGCACGGGCACGAGCTCAGAGCGATGCTTTTCCATTCCCCCGAGGAGGCGGAGGAGCGCCCCTTCGCGAAATGCGCCGAGGTGAAGCACGACGTAGCGGACCTTGAGACGCCGCAGGAGGGCGACGGAGTCGGGAGAAGGGAAGCGGGCGAACGCGTTTTTAATCCACTGGTGCGACATCGGCACGAAGCCGCTGTCACCGTTCAGCATGGGGCGAAACCCGTGGTGCCGGGCCCAGAACATGTACTGGGTATCGATGACTTTGAAGGGAAGCTCCGCGATCGGACCGGGCTTGGCCTCCGCGAGCCAGCGGTACACCTCGGGCGGATCGTCCGTCCAGGGCTCGAGGCGATAGGGGAGCGCCGTCGACTCCGCGACGAAGAAGGCGGCGATCGCGAGAGCCGCGAGCTTCGGGCGGGAAAGACCGCCCCGCGTTTCCAGGAGCCAGGCGAGAGCCACCGCTGCCAGAACCGTCATCGAAAGAAGAGGCAGAAGCCCGAAGCGCGTGAGGGCCCTCAGTCCGCGAAAGAAGATCACGTGCTCGTAGAGAAACGGGTAAAAAGGAGTTCGCGGGCCGAGGGAGATCAAGAAGCCCAGGATGAAGATGAGAGAGTAACAGAAGAGAACTTGACGGCTTCCTTTCGTCCGCGCCAGGGCGACGACGCCGGCGAGCGCGAGAACCGATAGGGCGAGCCCGGGAAAGAGGTAGTCGGTCGGGGGTTGGTCTCGAAAGAGATGCTCGCTCAACGCTCGATAGAGGTGAGACGAAGACGCGAGGTAGGACGAAGGAGTCGCCGAGAGGGAGCCCACTCCCGGAAGGTCCCACTCGACCCCGAGCTCGCGATGGACCCAGAGGTACGGCGCGGCGAAAGGGGCGAGAACCGCCGTGGCGACGGTGAGAACCAGCACCACGCTGAGAACGTCTCTACGGGAAAGGCCGGAGAAAGGCGTAAGGGTGATGAGAGCGGTCGCGAGCGCGACCGCGGAGATCGCCCCCAGATAGGTTCCCGAGAGGGCCTGGAGAACGAAGAACGAGCCCATCAGAACGAGATCCCTCGTTCTCCGCTCCTCGAGGTACCTGTGCCAGCAAGCGAGCAAGAGCGGGAGAAAAGCATAGAGCTGCATCTGGATGTGAGGCAGGCGATTGAAGCGAAAGGCGGCGAAGGAGAAGAAGAGCCCCGCGAGGAGAGAGGCGAGATGATTTCGGGTGAGGGTGCGCGCGAGGAAGTACATCCCCATGGCCGTCGCCCACATGGAGAAGAGCAAGAGGAGATTGTTCGTGAGGACCAGATCGTCCGTGAAGAGGAGGAGCGGGAGTGCCAGGACTCCGAGAAGGGCGAGATGCTCGGAGTAGGCGAGGGAATGGGGGAGCGGGTGGAATGTATTCGCCTCGAAGAGACTCAGCGGATCGTGAACCACCTGGTGGGCGACAAAGGACATCGCCCAGGCGTTCAAGCGCGCGTCGCCGTTGTCGAGCCGCGAGAGGCTCGACGGATGGAAGGCGAGCGGGTAGCTCAGGACCACGGTGGCGACGGCGTAGATCAGGATCGCCCAACCGAAATCGCGGAGGGGTGTGGGCGAGGGCGGAACGGCAGGCCGGGCATGAGGACGACGAGCAACCCGCGCGCCCATTCCTCTAGACGGCCCCCTCGACGGCCCACTCGACGGCCGGTGCTGTGGCGGGGCCGCCCTCTTCTTCTGGATCATCCGGGGCACCCGTGGATTGAATCTCACCAAGAGCCTTGGTTCAAGCGTTCGAGCGGAAGCGTTGATCTCGATCTGCCCTTGTGCTAAAAATGTGTGTTTTGCCGAAGTCAACGACCCACCCGGTCGGAGGAGCACAATGAGCCAGGACGGTAGACATCTTTTCACCTCAGAGTCGGTGACCGAGGGACATCCCGACAAGATCGCCGACCAGATTTCCGACGCCATTCTGGACGCGCTGATCGCCGAGGACCCAATGTCCCGCGTGGCCTGCGAGACGCTGGTGACCACGGGAATCGCGATCATCGCCGGCGAGATCACGAGCAAGACCTACGCGGACCTTCCCAGGATCGTGCGAGAGACGATCCGAGACGTCGGCTACACCCGCGCCAAGTTCGGGTTCGACCACGAGACCTGCGCCGTCCTTTCCACCATCAACGAGCAGTCTCCGGACATCGCCATGGGTGTGGACCCGGGCGGCGCCGGCGACCAGGGGCTGATGTTCGGCTACGCTTGCGATGAGACCGATGAGCTGATGCCGATGCCGATCATCCTCGCCCACAAGCTGGTGAGGAGACTGGCCGAGGTCCGGAAGAGCGAGACGCTCGACTACCTCCGTCCCGACGGCAAGAGCCAGGTCACGGTCGAGTACGACGAGGGCCGCCCGGTGCGCATCGACACCGTCGTCATCTCCTGCCAGCACAGCAATCTGGTGAAGATCGAGACCCTCCGCGACGAGGTCAAGGAGCAGGTGATCCGATCGGTGATTCCGGCGGAGCTCCTGGACGACCGCACCCGCTACTACATCAACCCTACAGGCCGCTTCGTGGTCGGAGGTCCGCAGGGAGACTGCGGGCTTACGGGACGAAAGATCATCGTCGATACCTACGGCGGCGTTGGAAGCCACGGCGGCGGCGCGTTCTCGGGAAAGGACCCGACGAAGGTGGATCGGTCGGCATCCTACATGGCTCGCTACATCGCGAAGAACATCGTCGCCTCGGGACTCGCTCGAAAAGTCGAAGTGCAGCTCGCCTACGCCATCGGCGTCGCCGATCCCGTTTCCATCATGGTCGACACCTTCGGAACCGGGAAAGTGGGAGAGCGGAAGCTAGCGGATCTCATCCGCGAGCATTTCCCATTGACTCCCAAGGGAATCATCGCCCACCTCGACTTGAGAAAGCCGATCTATAGAAAGACGGCGGCCTACGGCCACTTCGGCCGGAACGAGCCCACCTTCACGTGGGAGAAAACCGACAAAGCCGAGGAGCTGCGCAAAACAGCTTCTTAAGAGTGTAAGAAGGGGGATATGGAGATGGAGGAGATAGGGGGATAAGGGATAATCCCAGATCCCATCCCCTTATCCCCTCCTGTCCCCCTTATCCCCCTTGTATTGGTTTTCTTCAGGTTCTCACGTTGAACAGGCCGTACAAAGCGCCGATGCTGAACAGGGCGTTCGGAGCCCAGGCGGCGATGCCCGGCGGCAGCATTGCCGTCTCTCCCATGAAGGCGAAAAGACGCGTGGCGACGTAGTACGAGAGACCGATTCCGATCGCCATTCCGATTCCGTAGAGCGCGCCCTTCTTTCCTGGAGTAAAGGAGAAGGGAATCGCGATGAGGACCGTCACCAGCGCCGCCAGGGGAAACGCGAACTTCGACTGCAGCGCCACTTCGAGACGCACGACGTCGAAACCGGCCTGTTTCAGGTCGGCGACGTAGCCGCTGAGCTCGAGGTAGGTCATCTGCTCCGAGCGCCGCTCTTCCTTGACGAAGTACGACGGAGGCTCCATGCCCAGGACCTTGCGCTCGTCGAACGTCTCGACCTTCCCCCCCTCGCGGAAATTCCGTCGCCAGCCGTTCTTGAACGTCCAGGCCCCTTCCGAGGCGATCCAGTCCGCCTCGCGGGCGTAGAATCGCTCGGCGAGACCGAAGGGCTCCGCGGAATAGCGATAGACCGCGAGGCCGTTGAACCGGCGCCGCGCGGGATCGTAGAACGCGTAGTTGTAGATCTGGTTCTCCTGGCCCACCATCCACCGCCGGTCGAGAACGTTGTAGGTTTCGACGGGCCGCTTCTTGATCTCGTCCTTGAGCTCGGCGGCCCTTCGGTTGGCGTAGGGAAGAAGATATTCCTGAAGCGCGAAGCACCCTCCGCTCATGAGGAGTCCCATGAGCACCACCGGAACCGACAGCCGGTAGAGGCTCATCCCTCCGGCCTTCGCCGCGGTAAGCTCGCTCGTCTTGGTGAAGATGGCGAAGTTCACCAGAGTCGCCATCAAGGTCGCGAGCGGAAGCATGAAGAAGAGGATCTGCGGCTGCTCGAACGCGAGGTACTGGAAAATCACCTTCCCCTTGATTCGGTTCTGGAATGCGTCGGCGATGACGTCGATGAGGAGCCCGAGAACGTAGACCACGACGAGCGCCGCGAGGATCAGCAAGAAATAACGGGTGAACTCCCGCGCGATGTACCGGTCCATGGTGTTGGGGAAGCGGAGAGAGAATCGCGGCACCCGCACGATCACCACCGGTCGATTCGCCCGGGCCGGCGCCGGAGGACGACCCAGGCGCGCGCCGATCGCCCGGGTGAAGCCCGAGAGGCCTGAGAGAAAGGGAAGGCCAATCGGGGCCTCGCGGGCGGCGCGGACCAGAAGGAACAACGCCCCGGTCCCCATCACCAGGTTCGCGGCCCACATCCCGAGAAGCGGCGAAAGGCGACCGCTATTGGCCATGCTCTCGCCGACGTCGATGAGGACGTAATACACGAAGAGGATCGAAAGGCTCGCGATGAACCCCCACGATCGTCCGTCGCGCCGGTTGCGGATGCCGAGCGCGAGCCCGAGGACTCCGAATACGAAACAAGCGAAGGGGATCGAGAACTTCTTGTGGATCTCCGTCAGATACACGGGAAGGCCGGTCTTGGCGTACGCCGCATGGAGCTGGGGGAGACCGAGCTCGCGGGCGCCCCGGGGCACGTCGACGTCCTCCGGCGGGAAGAAGCTCGCCGTCGGAAGCGGGAGCCAGATTTCCGCGGAGACCTGCCTCTGGTAGTCGTCGGGCTCCATCTGCGATACCTGGTGGAGCTCCGCGTTCTTGAGATAGAAGGAGACCGTTCTCTCGTCGCGGTTGACGAGGAGCCGCCCCTCCTCGGCGAACGTCACCCGCGGCGAGTCGGGCGCCGAGAGATCCGCGAGGATGACGTCTTGCCAGTAGTCGGCGCCGGTTTTGGTGTCCATGACCAGGAACATGAGGTTGGGGAATAGCCGGTCGTAGAAGACGCGCGGCCGCACCTCGGTTCCAGCCTGCGAGGTCATTACCTGAAAGAGAAGCTGACGCACCCTTTGGTTCGAGTCGGGAAGGACGGAGATGATGAGGTGCGACGTCGCGAGCCACCCGAAGGCGGCGGTCAGAAGGACGGGGAAAAGGAGGCGATAGAGGCTGATGCCGCTCGCCCGCATCGCGACGATCTCGCTGTCGGCGGAGAGCCTGCCGAATGCGATCAGGACTCCGAGGAGAAAACCCATGGGGATCGTGAGGCAGAGAACGCTCGGGAGTAAATTGAAGAGGATGCCGACGGTCTCGGAGGCGGTCGCCGACTGCGTCACCAGGCGTTGGGCGAGGCGCAGGATCTCGTTCAGAAGGAGGACGAAAGTGAAGACGCCGATTCCAAGAAGAAAGCTCGGAGTGACCTCCTTCAGGATGTATCGGTCGAGGATGCGCAGCATGCTCGTGGGAACCGGAAGTGAGCGCAACTTAGCACAGGCACTGCGCTTGCACCATATTGCCGGCAAGGTCCGCGGAAACTCCACCACATCTAGTGGCAAATCCTCTTGACCCCTCCCTCCCTTGTGGGTAGACTCCCACTCTCGGGTAAAGGACGCCAGGGGTTGACGCGGGCGGTGCGAGCCCGGAGGGAGAAGCGCGATGCCTTTGCCTTGAGGCGCGCGCCAATAAAGAATGAAGCTGGAACGCCTCGACATCAGCGGATTCAAGAGTTTTGGGGACAAGGTCGAGCTCACCTTCCACGAGGGAGTGACGGCCATCGTCGGCCCCAACGGCTGCGGAAAGAGCAACATCTCTGACGCCATCGGCTGGGTGCTCGGAGAGCAGAGCGCAAAGAGCCTCCGCGGGCAGAAGATGGAGGACGTCATCTTCAATGGAAGCCAGGCGCGGCCTCCCCTGTCGCTCGCCGAGGTCAACCTCCACGTCTCCAATATCCAGTTTCCCGGCGAGGAGCCCGTCCTGGTCGAAGAAGTCGAGGGCCTCAATCGAGGGGCGCGGCGGAAGAGCGCCCGAGGGGAAGTCGTCGTCACCCGGCGGCTCGACCGGAGCGGGGCAAGCGAGTACCTGATCGACGGAGTCATAAGCCGTCTCCGGGACGTCCAGGAGCTCTTCATGGGAACGGGCGTGGGAACGACGGCCTACGCCATCATCGAGCAGGGGAAAATCGGCCTCATCCTCTCGAGCAAGCCCACGGACCGCAGAACGCTGATCGAAGAGGCGGCGGGCATCACCAAGTACAAGTCGCGCCGCCACGCCGCCGAACTGAAGCTCCAGGCGGCGAAGCAGAACCTTTTCCGGGTGAACGACATCGTCTACGAGATCACCCGCCAGATGAGCTCCCTCAAAAGGCAGGCAGGGAAGGCCCGCCGCTACCGGAGGCTTTCCGAAGCCTTGACCCGGCTTGAGAAAGTCGTGGCGGTGAAGAAAGCTCGCCTTCTGGACTCCCGCCTGGCGGAGATCCGGACGCGACTCGCTTCGATCGGAGACGAAGAGCTTCGACGGGTCACGAGCCTCGCGACCACCGAGACCTTCCTCGAGCGCGCCCGCCTGATGGAGGCGGAGAAGGAGCGCGCGCTCGCCGATACTCGCGAGACGCTCCACCAGCTCGAGCTCACGATCGAGAGGCTGGATCAGGGCATCGAGCGCGACCGCCGGCAAATTACCGACCTCGACGAGCGCCGGGGCGAGCTCGCGGTCGAGGCAAAAGAGCTCGAAGCGCGCCACGGACCAGTCGTCGCGCGGCTCGAGGCGAGGGAAAAAGAGGAAGGCGAGCTCGCGCGTGAGCTCGGAAGCCGGGAAGCGGACTCCGAGACCCATCAGGGGCGTTTGAAGCAGGCCTCGACGTCTCTTCTCTCGCTCGAATCCTCGATCGAAGATCGAAGAGGCGAGATCGTTCACCGCATCAGCAAGATTGCCGCACTCAACAATTTTCTCCAGGGCGTTTTGGCGAACGCTGAGAAGGTGTCGGCCGAGCTCTTCAAGCTCGAGGCCGAGGTCTCCGAGGTCGACGCCGAGAGAGCGCGGCTCGAGAGAGCCTCGGCGGAGGGACGCCGCGAGCTCGAGACGGTGCGCGAGAAGCGCGAGCTTCTGAAGGCGCAGAGGGAAACCCTCGAAGTTACGCTCGAGAAACGCCGCGCGGAGCGTGACGCTCTCGATCTCGAGCTCTCCCGGGGCAAGGACGAGCTCTCCGGGCTTCAGGCCCGGTGGTCGTCGCTCGAGGAACTCGTCGCGGCCCGGGCTCACTTCGGGGCGGGCGCTCGGCTTCTCCTCACCAAGGGACAGGAGAGAGGCGTCTTCCTGCTCGGGTCGGTCGCGGATGCGATCGACGTCGAGCCCGGTCTCGAGCGGGCGGCGGAAGCGTTTCTCGATTCCGCCCTCCAGCGCGTCCGCGTCCAGAACGAGAGCGACGTCGATCGGGCGCTCGAGCTCCTCGCCTCCGAGGAGGTGTCGGGCCGCTCCGAGCTCCTCGTGGAGTCGCTCTCGAGGCCGGCGGGAGAAGACCTTCGATCCGTGCTGGGAGAGCTCGAGGCGCGTGGAATGGAAGGGCTCGTGGGTCTCCTGAGCGACCGCCTGCGCTACACCTCGGACCCGCCCGTGGCGGGGCTTCCCGACGCCATCGTGGTTCAGAGCCTCGCTCAAGCCATTCGCTGCTATCGGGAGATTCCCGCCGCGTACGTCAGCCTTTCGGGCGAGGTGGTGGCGCCCCCGGGGGTCGTCGCTCTCGGCCCCGGAGGCGCGAGCGCCGGTCTCCTCGCGACCCGCCGCGAGATTCGCGAGCTCGAGGAGGGCGTTTCCGCGGCGAAGTCCCGATTCGAAGAGTGCGCGGAGCGGCGCCGCTCCCTCCAGGCCGAGCTCGCGGAAGGTGACCGGCAATCCGGGTCTCTGCGCGACGAGCTCCACGCCCTCGAAAAGACTCTGGTTTCGCTCGAGCATCGCGCGAGCCAGCTCGGCGAGGATTTCGCCCGCGCGTCTCGAAAGCGAGAAGTGCTCGAGAGCGAGCGGTCCCGCGCCGCCTCCGAGAGGAGCGTCCTCGGCTCGAAGCGCACGGAGATGGAGGCGGCCCTCGAGAGCGAAGAGCGCTCGAAGGACGGCGCGGAGACGGCGCTCGGAAGCCTACGGGGGGAGATGGCCTCGAGACGCGAGGCCGTAGAATCCCTCCAGGTGAAAGCGGCCGAGGAGCAGTCCCGTCTCGCCGCCCTGCGAGAACGAAGAGACGCGCTGCGGCTCGACGTGGAGCGCCTCCGCGAAGGAGTCGCTGAGCTGTCGCTGCGGGTCGAGGCTTCGAAGCGGGAGGAGGCCGGTCTCGCCGAGCGGGAATCGAGCTTGAAGGAGGCGATCGAGCGCGCCAAGCGGGAGCTCGAGGTCTCGATGGTGTCGAGATCCGAGAAAGTCGACGGCGGCCGTTCGCTCGAGGCCCGGGTCTCGATTCTGAAGCGCCGCATCGAGGTAACCGACGCCGCCCTCAAAACGCGCCGGCGCGAGCTCGAGACGGTGCGCGAGCGCCGCTCCTCCGAGGAGGTGGTGCTGGCGCGCGAGGAATCCGATCGGGAGCACCTGCGCCAGAGCTTCGAGGGAGCTCACGGGATCTCTCTCTCTCAGGCCGCGTCGATCCTCTCCCCCGAAGAGCTTTCGAGGAGCGACGGCGAGACAGAGGTCGAGCTCGCGGAGATCAAGGAGAAGCTCGACGCCATCGGCCCCGTCAATCCGATGGCCGACGAGGAGTATCGCGAGCTCGAGACCCGCAACGATTTCGTCACCAAGCAGCGTCAGGATCTCCTGGATGCGATCTCCCAGACCGAGACCGCCATCGGCCGCATCGACCGAAGCTCTCGCCAGCGGTTCAAAGAGGCTTTCGAGGCGATCAACCGCGAGTTCCATCTCACCTTCCGCCAGCTCTTCGGAGGCGGAGGCGCGGGCCTCCGGCTGGTCGACGAGGAGGACCTCCTCGAGAGCGGGATCGACATCGCGGCTCAGCCCCCGGGAAAGAAGCTCCAGAACGTGCTCCTGCTCTCGGGCGGAGAGAAGGCGATGACCGCGATAGCGCTTCTCTTCGCCATCTTCCGCTACCGTCCCTCGCCGTTCTGCCTCCTCGACGAGGTCGACGCCCCGCTCGACGACGCCAACATCGGGAGATTTCTCACGATGCTCCGCGAGCTTCGCGACACGACGCAGTTCATCATCATCACCCACAGCAGGAAGACGATGGAGATGGCCGACCAGCTCTACGGGGTCACCATGGAAGAGCCGGGGATCTCGAAGCTGGTGTCGGTGAGTCTGGTCGAGAGCCGTGCCGCGGCCGTCGAAGCGGTAGCCGGCTGACGACCGCCCGCGCTAGACTTTCTATCACCTTGACTATCCAGCTCGAGCAGGAGGTAAAGTTTCGCCTTCCGTCCTGGGACGACGGAATCCGCCGCATCGAGGCCGCGGGCGGGACCAATACGCACCCGCGACACTTCGAGTCGAACCAGCTCTTCGACTATTCCGACTCCCGCATCGGCAAGCGCGACTCCGCGCTGCGGCTCCGCTTCGTGGGAGACCAGGCGTGGCTCACCTACAAGGGCCCGAACCACGGGAGCGGAAAGATCAAGCAGAGGCGAGAATCCGAGACCTTTCTCGGCGATGGCCGGGCGATGGAGGCGATTCTCGAGTCCATGGGGCTCGAGGTCCGCTTTCGCTACGAGAAGTATCGGGCGTCCTTTCGGTTGAGCGAGGCCGAGGTGTGCTGCGATGAGACCCCCATCGGAGCGTTTCTCGAAATCGAGGGCTCGCCAGAGGAGATCGCGCGGATTGCCGAGCGGCTGTCTCTCGATATGAAGGACGCGATGAGCGTGTCTTATCCGAGGCTCTACCAACTCCACCGCGCCGAGAACCCGGGAGCATCGGAGTTCATGGTGTTTGCCCGCGAGATCGCAGCGTCCTCTTGAGGCACCATTGAGCATGAGCTCGAAGCTACCCCATCGCGCGATGATCCTGGCTGCGGGCTTCGGCAAGCGCCTGAGGCCGCTCACCACCTACTATGCGAAGCCGGCGCTTCCTCTTCTCGGCCGGCCTATGATCGAGTACACCCTTCGAGGACTCGCGCGTCAGGGGATCCGGGAGGTGGTGGTGAACCTCCACCACCGGCCGGAAACGCTCGAGCCCGCTCTCGAGCGCGCGTCCGAGACGCTTTTGGTCCATCGATCGCTCGAGACCGAGATTCTCGGAACCGCCGGAGGCTTGAAGAAAGCGGCGAAGTTTCTGGGGCAGGGGGTTTTTCTCCTCCTGAACGGCGACACCCTTTGCGACTTCGATCTTCCGAACATGTTCGAGGTCCACGCCCGTTCGAAAGCGAAGGCGACTCTGCTCCTGCGGCCGAGGCCCGCGGGAGTCGGCTATTCCGGGATCCGCGTCGGAAAGCTCGGGGAGATCCTGGGTATCGAGCGCGGCCGGGAGGCCGGTGAGAAAAGCTCCGAGCTGATGTTCGCGGGGGTCTGGCTCCTCGACTCGTCCGTCCTCGAGCTCCTGTCGGGCGAGCCGGGGGGGCTCGAGGAGGAGCTGCTGCCGCGGCTCATCGAGGAGAAGCGCGCCTTCGCGTCGGTCTCGGACGGGCGATGGATCACCATCGACACCCCGCGCCGCTACTGGGAGGCTTCGCTCACCATGGTCCGGGACCGAATCTTCGAGGAGGAGTGGGCGGTAAGACGGAGGCCGCACGCGGTCGTGGACGGCGCTTCGGCCCGGGTCCTCGCCGGAGCCGATTCGCGCGTCGAGGAAGGCGTGCGCTTCCTGGGCACCGTAATTCTCGGAGCCCGGTGCCACGTGGCTCACGGGGCGAAGCTCGAGAACGTGGTCTGCTGGGACGACATTTCGATCCCTTCGGGCGCCTCGCTCGGAAATTGCGTCGTGACCGACGGGGTGGTGCTGCCGTCCGGCTGTGAGCTTGGGGACAAGGTGATCCTCAAGCTCGGGGCCGATCGATCGGGCTTACGTAGGCGCGAGATCCAAGACGGCCTCGTGGTTGCCGAGCTCAAGAGCGGGAGAACGTCGACTCTTTGATCGAAGCTCGAGTAAGAGAGTTCCTCGCGAGAACGCGAGCTCCCGATCTCTCTTCGGCGCGGCTCACGAAGCTCGCCGGGGACGCGTCGAACCGTCTCTATTTTCGGGTCGAGGCGGACGCCGCCGAAACGAGGGTTCTCGCCCTCTTGCCCGCGCCGTTCGATCCGAAGGAGCTCACGTTTCTCGACGTCTCGACGCTGTTCGAGGCGATTCCCCTTCGCGTCCCGAGGATTCACGAAGTCGCGGGGGACCTCGGCATCCTCCTTCTCGAGGATCTCGGAGATCTCCTTCTCCAGGATGCGGTCGAGCGAGGCTGCACCGAGGGTCGTAAGAACGCTCTCTATCGCGAGTCGGTGTCGATGCTCGTCCGGCTCCAGGCCCGCGGGGCGGAGCTCTTAGGGGAGGGTCGTCGGTTCGGAGCGTTTCGACTCGCCTTCGACGAGAAAAAATTCGGCGACGAGCTCGCATTCTTCCGCCTTCACTTTCTCGAGGGCTTTTCGGGCCGCCAGCTCTCGGATGGGGACGGGCTCGAGCTGGATTCTGAGTTTCGAGCTCTGTCGTCGGAGCTCGCTTCGCAGCCGTACGCCCTTTGTCATCGCGATTACCACTCGCGCAACCTCATCCTGTGCGGCGACGAGCTCGCGGTCATCGATCACCAGGATGCCCGGATGGGTCCGAGGTGCTACGATCTCGCGTCTCTTCTCAACGACTCCTACGTGACCCACGAGCCTTCGGTCGTCCGCGAGATGAAAGAGCTCTTCTCCCGGGAGACCGGGGCGGACGTCGGAGCGGAGTACGACGTGGCGGCCCTCCAGCGAAACCTGAAAGCTCTGGGAACCTTCGGCTACCAGATCTCCGCCCGGGGAAACGACGTGTATCGCCGCTACGTCCCCCCTACGCTCGATCTGGTGCGCAGAAACTTGGAGGCGAACCCGAGGTGGGATAGGCTCAGGTCGGCGCTCGCGAGGCATCTCTCCGAGCTCCGGTAAAACACTATGCCAACAGAAGCGCAGGTCTACATCGATCAGCTGGCCAGCCACGAGGGTGAGACCGTCACCATGAAGGGCTGGCTCCACAATCGCCGGTCGGGCGGAAAGCTCCAGTTCCTGATCTTTCGCGACGGCACGGGGTTCATGCAGGCGGTGATCTCGAAGGCCGACGTCTCGGAAGCGGACTGGGAGAAGGCGAACGCCCTCACGCAGGAGAGCTCGCTCGCGCTCAGCGGCACGGTGCGCAAGGACTCCCGGGCGCCCGGGGGTTACGAGCTCACGGTGAGCGGCCTCGAGGTTTATCAGATCGCGGAGGAGTTTCCCATCACCCCCAAAGAGCATGGGACGAGCTTCCTCCTCGACCATCGTCATTTGTGGCTCCGGTCCAAGCGGCAGCACGCGATCCTGCGCATCCGGAACGAGGTCATCCTGTCGGCGCGACGTTTCCTCGACGACCGCGGCTTCCTCTGCTCGGATACGCCGATCTTCACGCCCAACGCCTGCGAAGGGACGACGACCCTCTTCGAGACGAAGTACTTCGACCAGACGGCCTATCTCTCCCAGAGCGGACAGCTCTACAACGAAGCCATCGCCATGGCCGTCGGGAAAACCTACTGCTTCGGTCCGACGTTCCGCGCGGAGAAGTCGAAGACGAAGCGGCACCTCATCGAGTTCTGGATGATCGAGCCGGAGGTGGCCTTCGCGGAGCTCGAGGACACGATCGGGCTCGCGGAAGATCTGATCTGCGCCATCATCGAGTCGGTCTTGACCCGCCGCCGGACGGAGCTCGAAGTGCTTGAGCGCGACGTCTCGAAGCTCGAGTCCGTGAAGAAACCCTTCCACCGGATGACGTACGACGACGCGGCGGTGAAGCTCAAGGACAAGGGAACGGACTTCGAGCTCGGAAACGACCTCGGCGCCCAGGACGAGACCGTCCTCACCGAGGGTCTCGACCGCCCGCTCGCCGTCACCCACTACCCGACCCAGGTCAAGGCCTTTTACATGCAGCCCCACCCCGAAAGGCCCGACCGGGTCCTCGGGGTCGACATCCTCGCGCCCGAGGGCTACGGCGAGATCGTCGGAGGCGGCCAGCGCATCCACGACCTGGCTCTTCTGAAGAAGAGGCTGGAGGAACACGGTCTTCCCGAGAAGGACTTCCAGTGGTACCTCGACCTCCGGCGGTTCGGAAGCGTTCCCCACTCGGGATTCGGAATGGGGATCGAGAGGCTCGTGTCCTGGATCGCGAAGCTCGAGCACCTGAGAGAGGCGATTCCGTTTCCGAGGATGCTGTATCGGCTGACGCCTTAATCGCGCCCAAGGGCAAATCTCGTCCGGACGAGATTTCAGGGGAGGTGCCCGCCGCGACCTTGACACCGCGTCAGAAAGGGAACTAGCCTTCGGGACCAGCAAGAACCCACGATGATTGGGCGCACCCTTTCCCACTACAAGATTCTCCAGAAGCTCGGCTCGGGCGGAATGGGAGACGTCTACCTCGCCAAAGATGTCCAGCTCGACCGCGAGGTGGCTCTCAAAGTGCTTCCACCCGATCTCGCGGAGAATGAGGAGAGGCGGTCGCGTTTCCAGCGAGAGGCGAAAGCGGTCGCGGCGCTCAACCATCCCCATATCGTCACGGTGCACTCCGTAGAGGAGGCCGAAGGCGTTCACTTCATCACAATGGAGCTCGTTCGAGGAAAGACGCTCTCGGAGGTCATTCCCAGGAAGGGACTCTCGCTCGCGAAGTTCTTCGAGATCGCGATTCCCTTGGCCGACGCGGTCGCCGCCGCCCACGAGAAGGGGATCCTTCACCGCGACCTGAAACCCGACAATCTCATGCTGAGCGACGAAGGAAGGCTCAAGATCCTGGACTTCGGGCTGGCGAAGCTGAAGCCCGAGGCCGGGGTCAGCGGCATCAGCGAGCAGCCCACGAACGCCCGAACCGAGGAAGGGCGGATCGTGGGAACGGTCGCCTACATGTCCCCGGAGCAGGCGGAGGGCAAGACCCTCGATTCGCGCTCCGACATCTTCTCCCTCGGCATCGTTCTCTACGAGATGGCGACGGGAGAGCGTCCTTTCCATGGCGAGACCACCGCTTCAGTGCTCTCCTCCATCCTCAAGGACACGCCGAAATCGGTGACGGAGCTCAACCCGGCGCTCCCGAGCCTCCTGGGAAGGATCGTCCGCCGTTGTCTGGTCAAAGACCCGGAGCATCGGTATCAGACGGCGAAGGACCTGAGGAACGAGCTCCAGGAATTGAAGCGAGAAGTGGATTCGGGGGAGCTTCAGGAGGGGGTGGCTCCTCGAAAGTCTGCCACCGTACCGAAGTGGATGCTTGCCGCGGTGGGCCTTCTGGCTGTAGGCGTTGTTCTCTATCTTCTGCGACGATTGCCGGAGAAGACTTCGCCTCCGACGCCCACGTTCACCCAGCTCACCTCCCTGGCAGGTGTCGAGAGCTTTCCCAGCTTGTCGCCGGACGGAAACACTATCGTCTACGCGGGCGCGGCTTCCGGAAACCAGGACATCTACCTGCAGAGGGTGGGCGGGCAAAAAGCGATCAACCTGACCGAGGACTCGCCCGTCGATGACACCCAGCCCGCCTTTTCTCCCGACGGCACCAGCATCGCGTTCCGCTCCGGCCGAGATGGAGGCGGCATCTTCGTGATGGGCGCCACGGGTGAGTCCGTGAAGCGGGTCTCGGATGCCGGTTTCAACCCCGCCTGGTCTCCCGATGGTGAACGAGTCGTTTTCTCGACTGTGTCCGTCAGCGGCGCGGGTAGAGGACATATTGCCGGCGAGCTCCGTGTCGTGCGCGTCGACACCGGGGAGGTGCGCTCGATCGATGTGAACGGGGATGCGGTCCAGCCTCATTGGTCGCCCCATGGACACCGGATCGCGTTCTGGAGCAACACGCTCTCGGGGCGCAGCTATCGGGACATCTGGACCGTTTCCGCCGAAGGTGGTGAGGTCACAGCGGTCACTCGGGACGAGCACATCGACTGGAACCCCGTCTGGTCACCCGACGGCAAGTACATTTACTTCTGTAGCCGTCGCGGGGGCACGATGAGCCTGTGGCGGGTGGAGGTCGAAGAGGAAACGGGAACCGTCCTGGGATTGCCGGAGCTGGTCACGGCGTCTCAGGCTGCCCGCATCGGGCAGATCACCTTCGCCGGAGACGGTCGCCGCATCGCCTATCAGGCGGATATCGGGACAAACAACATACGCAAGGTTTCCTTCGATCCGGAATCGGAAGCTGTCGTCGGAGAGCCGGTGGCCGTCACCAGCGGGTCCAGATGGGCAACGTTTCCAAATCTTTCTCCCGACGACCAGTGGGTAGCGTTCATGTTCTTCTTAGGAGGTGGGCACGCGGATATCGCGGTCATGCGCACGGACGGCACCGGTCTTCGCCAACTGACCGACGAGCCTCACTTCCTCAACTTTAAGCCTCGATGGTCTCCGGATGGCAGTGAATTGGTCTTCTATTCGACAAGGAGCGGGAACTCAGAGCTTTGGAGCATCCATCCCGATGGAAGCGGGCTGCGTCAGCTCACCGAGACTCGAGCTCGAATTACTCATTTCGCTTGGTCTCCGGATGGAAAGCGCATCGTCTATTTTTCGGGGGGGGACTCTTACATCTTACAGCCGGAGGTGCCGTGGGAAGAGCAGAGTCCGGAAAAGCTTCCGCGGCCCCCTGAGGGGGGACGATTCACGGCCAACTCCTGGTCTCCCGATGGCGAGCGGCTGGCAGGCTCGGTCGAATACGAATCGGGAAAGCTCCAGATCGCTGTCTTCTCCCTGGTCTCTCTGGAATACAGATTGTTCCCAATGACAGGTGACTACCCGGTGTGGCTCAGCGACAATCGAAGACTGCTGTTCTGGGACAGGGGGAAGATCCTCTTGCTCGACGGGAAGACCGGCGGTTTTCATGAAGTTCTGTCTCTGGAACCGGACGCGGTCGATGAAGTCTTGGACCTCTCGAGGGACGACCGCACGGTCTACTTCAGCCGCATCCGATCCGAGGCCGACATCTGGATGGTCACCCTCGACGAGGAGCCGCAGTGAGTTCAAAGACGGACCCAAAAAACTAGAAAAAGGATTCTTGCCGCGCGAAGCCGCAACACCACGATGCCGCCGCCAATCGGCGCGCATCGGTTTTGCAGAGCGAAGAGTTATGCTCGCGCCGCTTGCGGCTGATCGTGAAACCGTTAGCCAGACGCTTACCCGCAAGCTGGCTCGTCATGGAAGAGGGTGTAAACTGAGGCCGTGCCGGTACTGCTCAGGGTTCGTGGATATCGATTCTTCTTCTACAGTTTGGAGGATCGCGAGCCACCTCACATTCACGTTGCCCACGCTGGGCGTTACGCAAAGTTCTAGCTTGATCCGGTGAATTTGGCGTCGAAGCGCGGCTTTCGAGATCACGAGTTGACGGTTATCCGCAAACTTGTGGAGGCGAATCGAGAATTTTTCTTGGAGAGATGGGATGCCTACTTTAGTGGCCAGCAGTGAAGCGATCGCAGTTGATGTGTCTTGTTCCACCGATGCAATGACTGTCGTATTGGACGATGGTCGAACAGTATCTGTTCCCTTGATGTGGTTTCCTAGGCTTCTGAACGCTACTGAGAAACAGAGAAAGGACTGGGAGCTCATTGGCAGCGGGATCGGCATCCATTGGGAACAGATCGACGAAGACATTTCCGTTGCAAGCCTGCTGAATCCAGAGAAGTTCATGAGGCTGGCTAACGACGCGTTGCACCCGACGCCCGTTCGGGCGCTGCCGCGCCCTCCACGGATTCCCTCCGCTCGCAAAAAGCGCCCGCGTCGGCGCGGGTGAACGCTTAGTGTTAGGCGGACTGCAAAGTGGTCGCGAGCATTCCCGAATGTAGAATGTGTTGGTGCCTGAGCAGAGTCTTGACAGGTTTTTGGAAGCACTGAAATCGAGCGGGACTACCCGCAGGCAAATGCCCCTTCTGACGCGTTCAGGCTCGCCGTCGCGCGCTTTGTCTCGCATCTTGAGCTTCTTCGTCCTCTCGCCGTAGGTTCGTCCGCGAGCTCGGAGACTCCCATCGTTCGTTCCCACACCGAAGCAGGTCGAGCGGCTTCTCGAGCTTCCCCCAGTCGGAATCCGTCTTCGGGATGAGAGACCGAGCGATCCTCGAGACCTTCTACGGAACCGGTGTTCGCATGGGCGAGTGCCGAGCCATCGACGTGGACGACGTCGACCTTGCAGAAGCAAGCGCTCTTCGTGCGCTCGGGAAAGGGAAGGAAGGAGCGGGTCCTTCCGATTCCCCGGAAACGCTCCGTGCTCTCGATCGATACGTCCGGAGCGGTCCCCCGTGCTGCTCCACGACCCGAAGCAGCGGGCT
>CAZKNR010000256.1:0-17216 GCA_964553925.1 uncultured Acidobacteriota bacterium | reverse complement strand
CATCCGCACATCTGCGCGCTCTACGACGTCGGCCGGGAAGGGACCACCGACTATCTCGTCATGGAGTACCTGGAGGGCGAAGTGCTCTCGGACCGAGTCCGAAAGGGCCCGCTCCCGCTCGAGCAGGTGCTGCGCTTCGGCATCGAGATCGCCGACGCGCTCGACAAGGCCCACCGGCGGGGGATCGTGCATCGAGACTTGAAGCCGGCCAACGTCATGCTGACCAGGTCGGGGGTGAAGCTTTTGGACTTCGGGCTCGCGAAGGAGCTCAGGCCCCAACTCGGCCTCGGAGACGCCGGGGGCGATTCGGCGTCGCCCACCAAGGCGGGCTTGACCCAGGAGGGAACGATCCTCGGCACGGTTCAGTACATGTCCCCGGAACAGCTCGAAGGAAAGGAAGTCGACGCCCGCACCGACGTCTTCGCTCTCGGTGCGATGCTG
Source organism: uncultured Acidobacteriota bacterium (assembly GCA_964553925.1). GTDB lineage: Bacteria > Acidobacteriota > Vicinamibacteria > Marinacidobacterales > SMYC01 > DAISKN01. The sequence goes on along the minus strand of CAZKNR010000256.1, from coordinate 16,775 downwards.
TACGAAATGGCGACGGGGCAGAAAGCGTTCGCCGCGTCGAGCCGGGCGTCTCTCATCACCGCGATCATGTCGGCGGAGCCGGCGCCGGTCTCCTCCGTCCAGCCGACGAGCCCGCCGCTTCTCGACCGCCTGATCCAGAGCTGTCTTTCGAAGGACCCGAACGAGCGCGTGCAGACGGCGCACGACGTGATGCTCCAGCTCCGCTGGATGGCGGAGGGCTCACAGGTCGGCCTACCCGCACCCGGCGTCGCCCGGCGCAAGAGCCGGGAGCGAATCGCCTGGGCCATCGCCGCGGTCGCGACGGGCGTTGCTCTTTGGGCACTCTGGCTCGGCTTTTCGAAGGAACGGACGGTATCCGCGCCGAGCGTCTGGCGCACCACGATTCTGCTTCCGGAGAAAGTCTTGCTTAAGAACGCGGTCATCTCCCCCGATGGCAGCCGCGTCGTCTTCAGCGGCACCGACTCGACGGGCAAGACCCAGCTCTGGATGCGCCCGCTCGACTCCGACTCGGCCACGAGGCTCTCCGGCACCGATGGCGGGTTGACGCCCTTCTGGTCGCCCGATGGAAAACACATCGGCTTTTTCGCCGACAAGAAGCTCAAGCGCGTCGAGGCCGCGGGCGGGGCGCCGCTATCGCTCTACGACGTGGACGGCGTCGGGGGCGCCTGGGGGCCCGAGGGCGACATCCTTTTCAGCGCGTCCAGTGGGCCGATCCAGCTCCTGCCCGCTTCAGGTGGCACGGCTTTACCGGTCACGAAGCTCGAAGGCTCGGCGACAGCGCACCGCTACCCGTTCTTCCTTCCCGATGGGCGTCACTTCCTGTACCTGGCGCTGAACCTCGGCGGGACTTCGAGGGATCCGTCCAATCAGATCTGGGTCGGCTCGCTCGATTCGGATCCGGCCCGGCCGCTCGTGCCGGGAAATTTCAACCCCCAGTACGCCGACGGCTATCTACTCTTCGTCCGCGGTGGAGACTCCGGAGGAAGTCTTATCGCGCAGCCTTTCGACCCCCGGACTCTCGAGACGAGCGGGGAGCCGAGAGTTCTCGCCGAGCACGTGGCGCTCTACGGGGAGTATCTGGGCTTCGGCAATTTCTCGGTATCGAGCGCGGGTGCGCTGGTGCTCGACGCCTCCCGGCTTCGGACGCGGCTCGAATGGCTCGACCGCTCGGGGAGACAAGTGAGCACGCTCGGTGAGCCCGATCTCTACTTCGACCCGCGAATCTCGCCCGACGGCAAGCAGATCGCTTTCGACCTGTATGATTCGGGCACGCAAACCACTCAGATCTGGGTTTGGGACCTTTCCCGCAGCGTCCGGACGCGGCTCACCGCCGTTCCGGGAAGCAATGCGGGTGCGATCTGGTCGCCCGATAGCGCGCGGATCGCATTCCAGTCCAACCGTAAGCACCAGGCGGACGTCTTCGTCAAGCCGTCGGGCGGCACTGGCACCGAAGAGGCCGTGACCGACGAGGACGGCCAGAAGATCCCAACGGACTGGTCCTCCGACGGGAACTTCATCTCCATCTTCGATCGGGAGCCCGCCGGCGAACGCCTTGTCGGGGTGTCGGCCATTCCCATGACCGGCGACCGCAAGCCTTTCCCCGTCGTTCCTCGTCAAAGCCTTATCGTGGACAGCGCCCGCTTCTCCCCCGACGGGCGGTGGCTGGCCTATGGGTCGAATGAATCCGGCCGGAACGAAATCTACCTCGTCTCCTTTCCCGACGGGGAGCGACGGACTCAGATCTCGAACGCTGGAGGGGGCTTTCCGAAGTGGTCGCGGGGCGGTCGAGAGATTCTCTACACCGCTTTGGACGGTATGGTGGTGTCGGTCGAGATCGAAAGCGGCCCTGGTGTGGGTGTCCCGAAGCCGCTTTTCCCACTTCCTGAAGGGGCGGGAAACAGCTGGGACGTCTCGGCCGACGGCGAGCGCTTCCTCGTCAACGTGCCCGTCCTCAAGAGCTCTTCCGTGCCGCTCAGCCTGGTCGTGAACTGGGTGGCTTCACTCGAGCGCTGACTCTCATCTCCTCCATTCGCTTACGCGTCTCGAGGCGGAGAGGGTTGAAAATCCAGGACGGCAAAATCGCCGAGCGAAAGAGAGGATGAGCCGTCGAGAGGCGCGACGCGCTCCCGGCCGTCGCGCGAAAACGTCCCGTTCAAGCTCGCGGTGTCGATGGCGTAGAGCGTTCCCGCGATCTCGATGACGAGAAGGTGTACGCGAGAGATCGTGCGCTCCAACAAGACTCGTCCCGCGTCGCATCGGCGGGAGCGTCCCAAGAGGATGCCCGCCCGAGCCGCGGTTCGGCCGACGACGACCGTAGCCCCCCCGCGAGGCGAAGCGATGTGAAGCTCCCCGAGCGCCTCTTCACCTTCTGCGAGGAGCGAGTCGAGGGCGATTTCAGGACCGGCAACGCTGTGAACGAGCGTCGGGTCCTTGGTCAGTAGGGGGAGCTCGTCGGCCTCCCAGGCCCGGTCGCTGTTCTTCTCCCAGTCGGGCGGCTTCGCTTCCGTTTCCACTTCGTCAACATAGAGGCGCTCGGGAATTTGCTCCCAGCCGGCTTCCGCCGTCTCTGGCCAGCCCGAGTCGTTCTCTTCGACGGGAAAGAAAAAAAGGGTATGGTGGCCACAACGAATGAATGCAGGACCGTCCGCGTCGATGGCGCGGAGCCTTTTCCCCCGCTCGTCGATGAATCCTTCCGCAGTGCGCAGATCGAGCAAACGGTATCGCTGCCTCTGCCCCACAGCACGCCTCGGGTACACGAGGAGCACGAGGTGGCGGAGCGAAACGGAGGAGTCCCCGCGAAGGCGCAGGTCGGACTGGGTGTGGCGTCCGAGAAGCGCGGTCGCGACAGTGTCCGGCTTCGAAGCGACGAAAGCCGCCCCCTCTACCGAGTCATCACCCAGGGCGACGAGCGCGATACCGCGACGGTTCTCGGAGAGGCACCACTCCCGGACTCTCCCGTAATTCTCGAGGAACAAATCTCGGAACGAGGCGGACGTTCGCTTCGGTAACGAGATGTCGTCGACCGACAGCCCGAGGATCGTTTTTTCGTTGGCGGAGGCGGAGTCGGAGCCGTCCTTGTGCCAGAAGATGCGCGACTGATCGTTCAAGCCGAGGGACTCCCGTGGGACAATGAGTTCCCTCTCCATTCATTCTCGGGGTCGAAGTTCTCCATGAGCCAGACGTCCTTGATGTCGTCGTAACCACTATAGACGAAGGAGCGAACATAGGCACAGAGGGGGCACCGGCACGCTCGACAAGGCAACCCGAGTTGCACCAGAATCCCTTCGGAACGGTCGGCATGACAGAGAATGGAATCGATCGCCGGGGGTTCGGGAAAACCCTCGGGGCGGCAGCTGTGGGAGGGGCGCTCGGCTCCCAACTTGCGGCCGGAGCGGCCTCAGCCGAAACCATCCAGCCGGCTCAGGAGCTCGGGTCGAAGGACCCGGCCCCGCACGTCGATGCCTATACCTTCTTCACCGCGGAGGAGGCGGCGTTCGTGGACGCCGCGACCGACCGCCTGATCCCGGCGGACGAGCTCGGCCCCGGCGCGCGCGAGGCGGGCGTGACCGTCTTCATCGACCGGCAACTCTCGGGCGCCTACGGTTCCGCCGCCAAATGGTACATGCAGGGGCCGTGGGGGGAGAGCGTTCCCGAGCAGGGGTATCAACGTCCGCTGACGCCGCGTGAGCTCTACCGGTTCTGCATTGCCCGATTGAACGAGCTCTCCCGGAGCCGGCACGACGAGCGCTTCGATCTGCTGTCACAGGACGAGCAGGAGGCGCTGCTGAAGGAGATGGAACAGGAGTCGCTACCGCTTCCCGACGTGCCGATCCAGGAATTCTTCTCCATGCTGCTCACCAACACCATGGAGGGGTTCTTCTCCGATCCGATCTATGGCGGAAACCGAGACAAGGTGGGCTGGCGCCTCGTGGGTTTTCCCGGTGTGGGGGCGTCGTACCGTGACCGCATCGCGCGATTCAACGAGCCCTATGACGTCGAGCCGGTAAGCATCGAGGACGTGCTCGAGCGTCGCGCCAAGGTAGACGAGCATGGTCACGTCCGGCACGAGCCGCTTTCCGGCGGTCGGAACGCGGGGAGAAAGAGCGGGTAACGACTTCCATGGCGCGAAGCCTTCCCCCGGTCGACGTGGTTCTCGTGGGCGTTGGCTGGACTGGCGGCATCCTCGCCCGCGAGCTGACCGCCGCGGGACTTTCCGTGGTCGGCCTCGAGCGAGGGGAGCCGCGCTCCACCGCGGATTTCGCGATGCCCGCGATCCACGATGAGCTCCGCTACGCGCTTCGCTACGAGCTGATGCAGGATCTGTCCCGCGAGACGGTGACCTTTCGCCATGACGACCAGAAGACGGCGCGGCCGCTGCGGCAGTACGGGTCTTTTCTCCCTGGCACCGGAGTGGGGGGCGCGGGGGTGCACTGGGCAGGCGTCACCTGGCGCTTCCTTCCCTACGACTTCGAGATGCGCAGCCAGACGGCGGCGCGCTACGGCGAGAAGGCGCTTCCCGAAGGAAGTCTCGTTCAGGATTGGGGCGTCACCTACAGAGAGCTCGAGCCCTACTACGACAAGTTCGAGTACGTCTGCGGAATCTCGGGAAAGGCGGGAAACCTCCAGGGCCGGATTCAGGAAGGGGGAAACGCCTTCGAAGGGATGCGCCGGCGGGACTATCCCACTCCGCCGCTCCCCGACACCCACGCCGCGCACCTCTTCGGCGAAGCGGCTCGCGGGCTCGGGTATCATCCTTTTCCGAGACCGGCGGCCACCCTCAGCGAGTCTTACACCAACCCCGACGGGCAGCGGCTCGGACGCTGCATCTACTGCGGCTACTGCGAGCGCTTCGGCTGCGAGGTGAATGCCAAGTCGAGCCCGCACATCACCGTCATCCCCACCGCGCTCCGAACCGGGCGATTCGACTTGCGCACGCACGCCAACGTGACGCGCTTGAACCTGGACTCGACCGGCCGGCACTTAACCGGCGTCACCTACCTCGATCTCGGAACCGGCGAAGAGATCGAACAACGGGCCGACCTGGTGTGCCTCACCTCGTACACGTTCAATAACGTCCGGTTGATGCTGCTTTCGGGTATCGGGCCGCCCTACGAGCCGTCCTCCGGCCGGGGTGTGGTGGGCCGCAGCTATTCGTACCAGGGCGGCGCGGGAGCAACTCTCTTCTTCGACGACAAGACGTTCAACACCTTCATGGGCACCGGTGCCGTGGGAGTCGCGATCGACGATTTCAACGGGGACAACTTCGACCACTCCGGCCTCGATTTCATCCACGGCGGCAACATCGGCGCGGGCAACACCGGCGCCCGTCCCATCTCCTACCGGCCGACGCCTCCGGGAACGCCTCGCTGGGGATCCGAGTGGAAAAAGGCGGTATCCCGCTACTACAACCGCTCTTTCGGCATCGCCAGCCAGAACGCGTGCCTGTCCTATCGACAGCACCATCTCGATCTCGATCCCACCTACAAGGACGCCCTCGGCCAGCCGCTCCTTCGGATGACGTTCGATTGGGGACCGAACGAGCGCAACGCTTCGCAGTATCTCGCCGCGGTCTGCGAGCGGATCGGAAAGAGCTTGAGCCCGACCCACATCCGTGCGGGCGGCCTCGGTCGCGGCGGACAGACGGGCAGCCACTACAGCATCGTCCCCTATCAATCGACACACAACTGCGGGGGCGCGGTCATGGGCGCCGACCGATCCACGAGTGCGGTCAACCGGTACTTGCAGAGCTGGGACGTTCTCAATCTATTCGTCGTCGGCGCGAGCGCATTCCCTCAGAACGCCGGCTACAACCCGACGGGAACCGTCGGCGCCCTCGCCTACTGGGCTGCCGACGCCATCGTCCAGCAATACATCAAGAGGCCAGGCCCGCTGGTGTAGATCCCGTTATCCCGGAACCACCGTTCGAAACGAAGCGCGGTTTTGCCTTGCCCGACTCCGCGCCGTCGCCGGAAACCATGCCAGTTCTCGGCCGGACATCCCGTAACCGGGCCGAGCGGCAGCGAAGTCCTCTCGGTCGAACAGTGTGTGAACGTCGGAGCGCAGGAGGAGTCCGTTATCGACGCGGTGGGTGCCGCCTTCGCTCACGGGCGGATGTGGGCGGCCTGGAGGACCGGGAGGAAGGCTAAGAACCATCCTCGGACGGCGCGGGCCTCTCCGGCGGAAAAAAAGCCGACACCTCGAAGGTTAGCTCGGCCCACGCCTCTGGCGTGACGCGATCCTTTTCCTCGAGGGACAAACGGACTTGGTATCTCCCCTCGAGCGGCTCTCGAAAGACCACGAGGACTCTCTCGATAAGATTCACGACCCAGTACTCCGGGACGCCCGCCTCTGCATAGAGGGACGCCTTTTCACCCAGGTCATATTCCAAGGATGAGATCGCTACTTCGATAACCAGAAGGGGTTTCGTCCGCCGCGATCGATAGGCCCATTCATCCGGGTTGGAGCATACCAGCACATCCGGCTCCGGCTCCGAATCGATTTCATCCGCTGCGAGCGGAGCCTCATTATAGACGCTCGCCCTACCTCGGAGCGCATCCCGAAGCAGGTCGTAAATGGACTTCGACACCATCACATGAGCCCAGTTCTTCGGGCTCATCTCGCGGATGACCCCCCGGACGAGCTCGATGCGCTCGTCGGGTCCGAGGATGCCCGTCTCCCCCATCCGATGGTATTCCGCGACCGTGAAGCGGCGCGGAGCGACGCTCGCAAGAGCTCTCGACATAGCAACATTCTACCTCCCTTCGTCTCGGAGAGACGAAAAAGAGGCCGCGAATCCTCCCTGAGCCTGGGGACACCCGGTACGAACGGTGAGCGAGGTCCCGCCCCCTTTGCGAGTGGTTCTCGCCAACATCAAATCGAGGACGTTCCTCGGCCCCCAGGATCGAGTTGCTCCCCGGCAATCCGTCCCTTACCCTGGAAGAACACCTCATTTCCAGGGCACATGTCGCGCGGAGTCGTTGTCAGCCGTACGTGGCAGCTCATTCGTCTGCTCGAATCCCCCCAAGGGCGGACCCTCGGTGAGCTCGAGCAGAGTCTTGGCTGCTGCCGTCGCACGGTGATGCGGGATCTCCAGGGACTCGAAGACGCCGGGCTTCCCGTCTATGACGAGCGCGACGGCCGGGAGAAACGCTGGAAGTTCGTCGACGGCTTTACCCGGCAGCTCCCTCCCCCGTTCACCTTGAGCGAGGTTATGGCTCTCTACTTCGCGCGAGCGCTCGCCCGGCCTCTCAAGGGGACTCCGGTCCACGACCCGCTCGATGCCGCGTTCAAGAAGATTGGCACTCTTCTTCCTCCGGAAACGAAGGCCATGCTCGACCGCGTGGAGCAGGGCTTCGTTTCCCAAACGGGGCCCCACAAGGACTACCGACGGCATCGCGAGCTCCTGGATCTCGTGACCCGGGCGCAGCACCAAGGCCGAGTGCTGGCGGTGCGGTACCGTTCCTTCGCGCGGCAGGAAACGACCGAGCGCCGTATATCCCCGTACCGCTTGTGCTACTTCCGCGGCGGGCTCTACGTGATCGGGCACGACGACCGGCGGGGCGAAGTCCGCACCTTCGCCCTCGAACGAATCCAGAAGGCGGAGATCACCTCCGAGCGTTTCCAGATCCCCAAAACCTTCGACTTCGAGACTTACATGAAGAGCGCGCTCGGAATCTTTCGAGGTCCCGAGACGCGGGTGCGCATCGCGTTTCGGGGCTTGGCAGCTCCCGCCATCGTCGAGCGGCAATGGCATCCCTCCCAGCGAATCGAGACCCGCCGCGACGGCACCATCGTGCTCTCGCTCGAGGTGGCCGACACCCTCGAGCTCCGGCGATGGATCATGAGCTTCGGCGCCGAGGCGGAAGTCCTCGAGCCCGTCACTCTTCGAAACGAGATTCGCGACGAGCTCCAGTCACTCCTCGATCGGCTCGAGCGTTGGGATCTCTCCCCCGACCAGCCGTTTCTGCCGATGCTCGACCTCGAGACCGCTCGCAGCTGAGGGCCACTCTTACCGTACCGAGGTGAAGCTCCACGGTGGCTTCGCCCTGATACGCACCCTCGCGGGCGCCATTTCTTTCAAAGGACCGTCCTTGTCACAGAAGGGAGCCACGATAGCCTACCCGAACCGGAGTAACCTGACGTCGATGAGAACACCCATCACCTGTACCTCCTGCAGTACGGTCTTCGACGCGAAAGACGGCTTCCTGCGGCCAGAGGGCTTTCTCTGCGGAAAATGCTACCGCGAGCGCTGCAAGGACCCAGCCTACGTCGCGGAGATGGAGCGACAGCTTACCGGGCTCCTCGAGACCATCGCGGACATCGGTCGTGACGAAGCGCCCGCCCACCAGGGGCCGCCGCTGAAGCCTTCGAGCGCTCGCGAGCGGCTCGCCTGCGAATCCCTCGTCGGTCTCTCGGTCGGGGACGCTCTCGGCGCCCGATTCGAGGGCGGGAGCTTCGATCGCGCGAGGCTTCAGGCCACGCTCGAACCGGACGGGCGCGCTCGCTGGACCGACGACACCCAGATGGCGCACTCGATTGTCGACATTCTGCTTTCTTCCCGGACCGTAGACCAGGATCGCCTGGCGCACGCCTTTGGTCGTCGCTACGAGCCCTGGCGCGGCTACGGCCCGCTGACGCACGTCATACTTGCACAACTCCGCGACGGAAAGGATTGGAGAGAGCTGAAGGAAAGACTCACTGCCGGCGGCTCCTTCGGAAATGGCTCCGCCATGCGCGTCGCTCCTCTCGGCGCGTACTTCCATGAGGCGACGGTGGATGTCGTCGTTACCGAAGCCGAGCGATCCGCCGAAGTGACGCACGCCCATCCTGAGGGGCGGGCCGGCGCCGCAGCCACCGCCCTCGCGGCATGGCTCGCGGCCCGGAGTCGTGGCCGCCCGGTGCCACCTCGAGACGACCTCTTTTCCGTCGTTCGGGGCTCCCTCGATCCTTCTCTTAGAGTGACCCGGGGCATCGAGGCCGCGGCCAGCCTTTCCCCGGAAACCGACCTCGAGCACGCGGCGAAGCGGCTGGGAAACGGATCGAAGGTGACCTGTTTCGATACCGTGCCTCTCGCCCTCTGGATCGCGTTCCGCCACCTGGACGATTTCGAAGCGGCGATTCGTCACGCCGTCGCCTGCGGCGGAGACGCGGATACCCTCGCCGCCATCGTAGGCGGGATCGTTGCGGCACGGCTCGGGATAGACGCTATCCCCGAGAAATGGCGCACGGTCGTCGAGCCGGTGCCGATACGATTCTGAATGCGCTCGAAAGCCTTCGCACCCATGGTCGTGGCATTCCTGGTGGTGTGTGTCCTTCTCATACCGCCGGTCTTCCAACGCGCCGGCAATGGATTGGTCGCCACCGCCAACTGGACGTCGTACCGGATCGGCTGGGACTGGCACCGAATCCACCCGCGCTTCGCTCCGCGCAACGATCTCATGAACAAGCCCGAGGGAGCTCTCCATCCCGCCGTTCCTGTATTCCTGGCCCTCGCTGTCTTGAACGTCCTCGGCCTCGCAGTCCGCCGTTTCCGCTATTTCTTCGCCGTCACGAACCTGATTTGGGGAGTCATGGCCCTGCTCACGATATCCCTCTGGATGGGATTCGAGTTCCGAAAGCCGTATCACCCGCAAGATCCACCAGCCACCTCCTCAGAAGCGCCACCGTAAATCGCATCGGAGAGCTCCCGTCGGCCAGTCTCAAGAATCCTCGGAAAGAGTGACGCGAACGATCCGCATCAACGTCTCGGCTGCGGGCGCATCGAATCCCCTCGTCGAATCGGTCAACACAAGGTTTGCCCCTGGCCGGTAGTTCTCGGGCTCGTCGTCGATCGCAGTCCAGCGACTATGCTCCCAACGCCGCCGGCGCAGGAAAGCGCGAACCTCACGGTGTCGCGAGTACTCCTCCCTCCTCAAGTTGCTCGGCGTGACTCCAATGATCCTCTCCGCGATATCCGGCGCGAAGCGCGCCCTTATCTCACCGATGCTGAATGCGTCCTTCCAGGACGAGGACACCACGATCTCGATAGGCTCGAGAACTCGGACGGTTTCTTGGAACAACTCGAGGCAGTCCTCGTCAAAGCGATACTTCGGAGAGTCTGCCCTTCGCAGAACGCCATCGAAATCGAGGAAAAGCAACATCGCCGGGCTCATCATGGCGCTTCGCGAAAGCTCACGTCCGCGACGACTGCTCGGTGGTCAGAGCCCTCGACCCGGACCACGCGTACGGAGACTGGCTCGATTTCTCGCGACAGCCAGAGCTGGTCGACTCGCGCGAGTGGAAGGAACTCGGGAACCGTCGCTCCCCAGCCGGATCCCGCCATTCGCCAAGCGTCGTTGAGGAAGCCGCGAATGGGCTCGAGCGATGGCATCTGCGCGGGAATATTGAAGTCTCCCCCGAGGAGAATCGCGCTGGCGCCGGTTCTTTCGGCGGTCGACTCAAGGAGTCTCGCGAGCTTCTCGTACTGCGCGAACCGGGCGCGGTAATTCTCGAGGGGTCTCTCATGAAGCGGGTCGACGAGCTGAATCACGACCGAAGGAAGCATCAGGCGGACGTTGGCGACGAGCACCTTCCTCCCCTGGATCTCCATCAACAAGAGCTGCGGGTCCGTCCAGGGGCCGACGCTCTCCGTGGGCAGCCGTTCGGCCGGAAGGCGAGAGAGCGTCCCCGGATCGAGAGTTCCGTACCAGTGGAAGCCGTCCTCGATCGCGACCGGCTTCATACTCTCTTGAACGAGAACAATGTCCGGCTCCAGGGACATGACCGCTTCCGCCCAACCCCGGTTTCCCGCTCCGATATTCCAGGTCACGACGCGAATCGTTTCCGAGGAGGGCGCCGCGCTCGGGCCCATCTGCGGCCACTCGGACGCCAGGGCGAGGAAGGAGGCGAGGACCCCGAACAGCAGCCAGCTCCGCAATCGCACGACCGAGGGCAAAAGCAGGACACCCCAGACCGCGGGAGGAGCAACCGAGATCCACTCGCCCCAGATCGTTCGATCGCCAACGAAAACATACACCGCAGCAAGCAAGGCGACGAAGACGCATAGCGCGAGAACCTGCCACCTATGCCGCTGGGGGGCTCGCTCAGTCATGACCGCAGGCATCTCTCTTCCAGACATCGAACACCTCCCTTGATGGTGCAAAACGCTCTTTCCGTTGGCAAGCCGCGGGATCACTCGAGCCTGCCACTTGGAAAGAGGACGACCCGGAGGTGATGGGAGAATAAAGAGCATAGGTCGGCTGCGTCGTCGAACCGGGAGACCTGGGCCATTACCTCGGGCCACGGACCCAGATCCTTCTCCTCGCCGGCGTCGTTCACCTTCGTAATGTGAAGCCGTATTCGGTAATTTCCCTCTTTCTTGAACGAGGACTCCACGAGGCTCAACGCGCGACGCAGTCGCTGGTGCGGCTCGGATTCCGCAGGCTCGCTCCTGAGGACGGGTGCCGGTTCCTCATTCGGCGGTGCATGCGGCACCTCGCATTCGTCCTCCTCCTTCTGCGATTGGCGGTAATACGCGACTACGAACGCTCCTCGGAGGAGGAAGAGGAGGACCGAAAGCCCCTGTATCGACTCTCGACCCGCGGAGCCCAGGAGCGCGAGGGCATCGTAGGCGGCGTGAACCGAGATGAGCCAGATGAGGCCGACTCCTTGCATCCGCATCACCGCAAAGAGCACGCCGCTGAGGAATATGCTCGGCCACTGCGAGACCGGCTGAGCCTGAACGTGCATGATCGTGAACAGGATCGACGAGCCCCAGATCGCAGCCCGCGTTCCCTTCCAGTCGCGAATCGCATTCAGCAGCACACCCCGGTAGAGGATCTCCTCCCAACAACCGACGAGAATGCTGCTCGCCATGAGTACGAGAAGAGCTGGGATGCCGAGGCCGTTCTCACGGGAGCCCGACCAGGCGTCCGGGAGCCAAAGAAGGAGAAAGAAGGTCAGAAAGACAAAGGTCGCGGTTCGGCCTCCGTGGGCGTGAAGACCCAGCGCCTCCCTACCCCATACTCGTAGCCCCAGAAAAAGCGCGAGGCTCAGGGCGAGGAGCCGCGGCCCGTTCATGATGGTGTCGCGGACGAACCAGTCGAAAAACGTCGCCGCCGGTAGGTATGCATAGATGAGAAACCGAAGTGCGGCGTACACCAGAAAAATGCCAAAGCCCAGAATCGCGGCGTTTCTCCCTTTCGTCGCTGCCGAGCTCGGGTGATAGCTCATGCTGATCTCTTTCCTGCAGGTTGGGTGTACGCCCGAGCCTACTGTGCGGAAGTGACAAGGACGGTCAGATCGGACGGAAAGGGATCGGATTTTTGGCGCATCCTGACGGCACGTTTCTTTCGGCCCGCGGGGGATGTTCTGGGACGCGAGCAGACCGGAAGGGCGAATCACGCCCTTGGAAAGGAAGCGTTTGGGAGAATGAGTCTTTGGGGTGACCGTACTTGTCACCCATGGGCGCTACCGTTTCACCCAACCTGGAGGGTCCCCCAGACCCAGGCGGGTGGAAGCGAATTTCATGACAAAACCCATCGTAGGCATCGACCTCGGCACGACGAACAGCCTGGTTGCCATCTGGAAGGACGGAGAGCCGCGCGTCATCGAGAACGTCCTCGGACGCGCCCTCACACCGAGCGTTGTCGGAGTCGACGACGACGGCCGCATTCTCGTGGGCGAGGCGGCGAAAGAGCGCCTCCTCACGCACCCCCAGCGGACCATCGCCAACTTCAAACGTTCGATGGGGACCGCACAGACGTTCTTCCTGGGAGATCGGACCTTCCGTCCAGAGGACCTCTCCTCCTTCGTTCTGCGATCGCTCAAGGCGGACGCGGAAGCTTTCCTCGGACACCCGGTCGAAGAAGCGGTCATCAGCGTGCCCGCGTATTTCAACGACGCTCAGCGAAAGGCCACACGGGCCGCGGGGGAGCTCGCGGGCATAGCCGTCGAACGACTCATCAACGAGCCCACGGCGGCCGCCATGGCCTACGGCATACACGAGGCCCCGAACGAGAGCACGTTCCTGGTCTTCGACCTCGGGGGAGGGACCTTCGACGTATCCGTTCTCGAGCTCTTCGACGGCGTCATGGAGGTCCACGCTTCAGCGGGAGACAATTTCCTGGGTGGTGAAGATTTCGTCACCGTCCTGGAACGGCGCTTCGCCAAGCACGCTTCTATCGACCCGGATAGGCTCTCCCCGATCGACCGCAACCGGCTCCGGAGGACGCTGGAACAGGCAAAGCTCCGGTTGAGTGTCGCCGACGAGGCGCCGATTCAGGTCCGGCTCGCGGAGGAGGAGCACCAATGGACCGTCTCCCGTGCCGAATTCGAGTCCGCGGCCGACCACCTCGTCCAGAGGATGCGCACTCCGCTCGAACGAGCGCTCCGCGACTCCAAGCTCAAGGTGGCCGATCTCGATGCGGTCGTCCTCGTCGGCGGCGCCACGAGGATGCCCCTCGTGCGCGCGCTCGCGGCGCGCCTCTTCGGCCGGTTCCCTCTCACCCAGATCCATCCCGACGAAGCCGTCGCGCGCGGCGCCGCCATCCAGGCCGGCTTGAAGTCGCGCGACCAGGCGCTTTCGGAGATCGTCCTGACCGATATCTGTCCCTACACCCTTGGCGTAGGGGTGGCCGTCACCGACAAGAACGGCCTTGTCGTGGATCGCGAATTCTCTCCCATTCTGGAACGGAACACCGTCGTCCCCACGAGCCGTGAGCAGACCTACACGCCGATACACGATGAGCAGACTTCGGTGAAGTTCGACATTTACCAGGGAGAAAGCCGAAGGCTCGATCACAACGTTTCTCTCGGGTCGGTCACCCTCCCGCTGCCTCGGGGTGGAAACGCCCGCGAGCGAAGCCTCCTCGTGCGCTTCACCTACGACATCAACGGTCTTCTCGAGGTGGAGGCAAAGGTAGCGGGCACCGAAATTCGAGAGAGGCTCGTCATCGAGGGCAATCCCGGGATGCTGACGAAGGAGGAGGTCCAGGAAAGGCTCCGGGCCCTCGAAGCCATCAAGGTTCATCCCCGAGACCAGATGGAGAACCGCACCGTTCTCGCGCGGGGAGAACGCATCTTCGAAGAGTCGCTCGGAGAGGTTCGCCTCCACATCAGCCGACTCCTCGGGGAGTTCGTGGCGGTTCTCTCCCGCCAGGAGAGACAACAGATCGAGCGCGCGAGGACGGAATTGAGCCGCGAGCTCGACAGCATCGAACAGCGCTCGGCGCCGTGGTGACTTTCTGGGGAGTCCTCGGAATCGAACCTACCGTGGACCCTCGCAGAATCAAGAAGGCCTACGCCTCCCGGCTGAAGCGGGTCCATCCGGAGGACGACCCCGAGGGATTCCAGATAATTCGTTCCGCTTACGAAGCGGCGCTCTCCTGGGCCAAAGATTATGTAGACGAGCGCCCGAATGAGGACCTGCCCCCGGAGCCAACCCCCAGGGTTACGGCGTTGATGGAGGCCCTCGAGGCTTCCCTGGAATTGGCCCTTGCACCGCAAGAGCGCGAGCCACAGAAAGAAGCTCCCCGCCCGCGTCCAGCCGGATCGACGCCGCGGGTAATTTCCGTACCCACGGCCGAGCAAAGGCGGGAGGAACAGGACAGGGTCTCCCGGGCCCTCGACGCTCTCATGAGAAAGGTGAGGGCACTCGAGAAGCGAAACGAATGGAGCTCGGAGGCAGCATGGGCCCCGCTCATCGAAGGGGAGGTTCTCTGGGACCTGGACCTCAAAAGCGCGTTTCAATCGGTGCTCTTCGACTTTCTGGGCACGGGGAGGCGCGAGCTCGCCTACGGGGTCTGGAGGCTTCTCGATCAACGCTTCCGGTGGGAGGAGAACGCACGGGAATTCTACCGATCGCGCGACGCCAGCACCGTCGACTGGGTGTTGGAACAGCTCCATGACGCCCGGCGCTTCCGTCCCGTACCCCCCACTCGCAAGGCTCCTGTAAGGCCTCGCCCCTCTCCCCGGCTGCGCCTTGATGAAGAGCGGGAGGTTCTAACTTTGCTTCCCGGGTCCACCGACTTAACAACGGAACGCTTCTTACTTTTACTCTTGCTGGCGCCGTTTTTGACCCTGATCGGAGACCTCTTGATCGCCTTTTTCCTATGACGATGGGGCCCCAGACCCTCCTCGGCCTCGAGAAGGGAGACAGGGAGCTCGCCCTCGCCCTCGACCGCCTCCAGAAAGGCGAGCTCGAGCTTCCTCCGGGCTGCGAAGTCACCTACGAGCTCGAGGCCGTCAACATCCTCCGCCATCCCCTCCGCGTCCCGAAAGAGCCCGAGGCCCTCAAAGCCTGGTACGAGAGCTTCTGCGAGCGGCACGAGACGAGACCGACGGCCCTCGAAGTCCATCACGCCGGCTACGCGCCACGCTCGGTCGCGAAGACTCACGGCTCCTGGCTCGGCTTCGTGAAGACGATGGGCGACGTGTCCACGGTGTTCGAGGGCTCTCGCCCGGGGGATTTCCTGAAGCATCTCGAGATCACGCCGATGACGAAGAGCTACAAGATGCTCACGATTCTCGCGATGCTCAACGCCGACAAGCTCCCCGGCGCGATCTCGATCGAGGAACTCGAAGCCGGATTCGCCCGACTCGCCCGCCGAAACGGAACGCTCCGAGCCGAGGCCGGAGAAGCCCTCGAGAACGTCTCCGAGCTCAGAAAACTTCTCGAGAAGAACCCCCTCGACGCCTGGACGGGCGGCAAGGGCACCGGCGACCAGAGCTTCTTCACGTACGACGGCCGCGAGCTCCGCAGCACCTTCGACGTACCACCCTCGGAGCGAGAGCGATTCCAGGAGCTGACGCGAGAGCTCGCCGACTGGCGCCTCGGCGAGTACCTCGATCGGCACCAGCACGAACCGATTGAAGGCATCGTCTGCAAGGTCAGCCACGCGAACCAGAAGCCCATCCTGTTCCTCCGCGATCGCTCGACTCAGGCGGGCATTCCCGACGGATGGACCCCGATCGACATCGAGGGCGAGCACTACGAAGCGAACTTCGTCAAGGCAGCCGTCAACGTCATTCGCCGTCCCGGAAACCCGAGAAACGAGCTCCCGACGATCCTCCGCCGCTGGTTCGGCGCCGACGTGGGCCTCCCCGGCACCAACTTCCACGTCGTCTTCAAGCGCACCGATACCGGATGGACGCTAACCCCCGCCGGCCGCCGCAACGATCATGGCCTCGCTCTTTGGGAGAGCTACTCCCGCGAGCAGATCCCGAAACTCTTCGGCATCAGCTCATCCCCCCAGTGGCAACAGTCCGGCTTCATCTGGGAAGGAAAGAACATGGTCCTCCTCGTCACGCTAGAGAAGGCGGGACGGCCTGAACAGCACCGCTACGAGGACCGGTTTCTGTCCCCCGACACCTTCCAATGGCAGAGCCAGAACCGCACACCGCAGAAGGGCAAAGTGGGGCAAGCGATCCGAGACCACCGCAAGCAAGGCATCCAGGTCCACCTGTTCGTGAGGAGAGCGGGCAAAGTCGACCAGCGCGCCGCACCGTTCACCTACTGCGGGGAGTTGGATTTCTTGAGCTGGGAGGGAGAGAAGCCGATCACGGTCATCTGGAAGCTTCGAGACAAGCTTTCAGATAGCCTCGCCAACAACCTTATCGTCTGACATCGGCGGTGGCGTAGTGTTGACATTTGTTTGTTTAGGTCTACACTTTGCCACATGGGCCATGCCGACTCTGGCGAGCGTCTCATTCGCCTCGCGAGCAAGCAACCCGTTGTAACTACGCGAGATGTCGTCCGAGCCGGAATGCATCGGCAGACGCTGAGTCGACTGGTTAAG
>CAZKNR010000255.1:0-2618 GCA_964553925.1 uncultured Acidobacteriota bacterium | reverse complement strand
CGAGGGTGAGCGCCTCCAGGAGCGAGAGCAGAACCGCCACCGAGATCGTGACTCCGAATTGGAAGAAGAACTTCCCGATGATCCCCTTCATGAAGGCGACCGGCAGGAAAATGGCGACGATGGCCGCCGTGGTCGCGGCCGCGGCGAAGGTGATCTCCCGGGCCCCATCGGAGGCCGCCCGGACTTTGCCCTTTCCCTCCTCCCGGTGACGGTAGATGTTCTCGAGGACCATGATGGCATCGTCCACCACGATGCCCACTATCAGGGTGAGGCCGAGGTCGGGAGAGCTCGTCGTGGCCGAGGCCTCTCCTCGCGATTTCCGCGTGCTCGCCCGCGCTCGGCTTCTCTCCGGGACCGTGCGCGCCTATGCCGCGCTCACGGACGGAGTGATCTTCGTGCGGAACGAGAAGACACTCGCGGCTTTCGACCTCCGCTCCAACTAGGTGAAATCGCTTGGTTCGAGAGCGAGGAATTCGATCTCGAGGAAGCGGTAGTTACCGTCCAACTTCTCTCGCTCATCGTGGTCGTACCGAAGTCGTGCCTGGACAAAGCGCGAACGGAGGGTTTCGGACTCAAAATCACCTCGGTTGCAGAGACCGCGAATATCCTCGCGGTCCTTACCGGCGAAGCGCTTGAGTTTGCTCAGGATGAGGTCGTGGAGCTCGAGGACGCGCAGGTCAATGTGCACGACGCCGGGTACGTCCACGCGTTTGGCGCGACCCCTCCAGCCCCATTCCTGCGGGAACAATCCAGGCGGAACGATATCGAGGTAATACTCAGTTGCACGATGGAGATCGGAGCCCTTCCCCGCCTTATCGCTCAACCGCTTTAGGACGCCAGCCTTTTCGCCGATGAGGTCGACGTCTTCCGTGCGGAGTTGCCCCTCATACGCGAGCAAGATGGCAGCACCGCCACCCATGTATAGAACGACCTTGTCGTCTGAAGCGAGATCTTGGTCCAGGTGAACGAGAAAGGAGGTGAGATTCTCCAAGAGTCTGGACTCGATGGCCAATTTCTCAGGTTCCTTCGACCAGCGATCGCGCGCGCTCGATGAACGCCTCAAGTTTGACGTCACAGGCGATTTTCCATCGACGAGTGAGAGGCGGACTGGACTTCCACACACGGTCCCGAGCTTCGCGGGAAGCGCTCGCCGTCCCGAGATAGTCGATCTCATCCAGATCAGAGCGCGATCCGCGCCGAGCCTGCGCGGCTTTGTTGACCGTGTCTAGCTTACGTTTGGCGTCGGGTTCTGAGTACCCCGGCGCCAGCCGTTCCGAGACGTGGGTGGCGACGTCAGCAAGCCAACCCAAACGACGAAGGGTTCCACGAGACTGGGCGTGCGATATCAACTCGGCCGGCTCGAAGCGGTTCCGCAGCAGCAGCGCGGGAAGAACGTCCAACACGCGAGGATTCACCGAACCCGCCGTCACGACGGCAAGAGTCTCCTCGAGAGGCCGTACTTCGCCGAGCAATACGGCCTCCGCGGCGTGCACGTCGCGAAGACCCCAGAAGCGAAGTTGAGCCGCCAAAGCGCGGGTATCCTCTCCAGTTCGTTCGAGACCCGTCGCAAAGTAGAGCAGAGGCCAGCCGAGCTCTTTTGCGATGACGCAAACGTCGTCGAAGCTGGGTACCGCCCGGTCCGACTCGAAGCGCGCGAGGGACGATACCGAGATACCGGTCCTGCTCGAGAGCGTGGACACGCTCAAACCTGCGCTCTTCCTCGCAGTACGGAGCCACTTGCCGGTCGGCTGCCATTTCCTGGTTCTTCGAGCCACAATGCCTGATTAGACCACGACATGCCTAATTAGGCAATAGAATACCTAATTAGACAGATCACTCCCGGCTCGAAAACTGGTCAATGGGTGGTCCCCGGACGGGGCCGGCGGGACACGGATTCCAGCACGCCCGCGAAGAAGCCCGTTCCCCTCTTCCTCCTCGCCTCGTTCCAGACCACGACGTCATCGATGACGCTGTAGGCCGCGGGCACGACGAAGAGCGTGAGGAGCGTCGAGACCATAATCCCGCCGACCATGGCGATGGCCATCGGCTTCTGGAGCTCGGCGCCGGGACCGAGGGCGAGGGCCGGCGGCAGAGCGCCGGGGATCATCGCTGTCGACGTCATCAGGATCGGCCGCAAACGGACGGGACAGGCCTCGAGGATCGCCTGGTGGCGGTCGACTCCCCGCGCGCGGATCTGATTGGTGAAGTCGACGAGGAGGATCGAGTTCTTCTTCGAGATTCCCATCAGCAGGATGAGCCCGAGGAAACTGTAGATGTTGAGGCTCTGGCCGCCGATCCAAAGAGCGAGGAGCGCTCCCGAGGCGCTGAACGGGAGCGCGAGAAGCACCGTGAACGGATGAGTAAAGGCGTTGAACTGGCTCGCGAGCACCATGTAGGCCACGATGATGCCCATGAACATGGCGAAGCGCAGGGATTGGAAGGACTCCTGGAACGTCTTGCTCGTACCGGAGGCGATGGCGCGGTACCCCGCGGGCAGGATGTCCTGAGCGGCGGCGAGAGAGACGCTGATGGCTTCCCCTTGAGAGGCCCCGGGGGCGGGATTGCCGAAGATGGTGATCGCCCGCTCGCGGTCGCGCCGGGTGATGGCCTGGAGGCTC
>CAZKNR010000254.1:0-2049 GCA_964553925.1 uncultured Acidobacteriota bacterium | reverse complement strand
CAGGTCCTTGGCGATTTCCAGCGCCGCCACGGCTTGTTCTCGCGTGACGGATGGAAAGTGGTCGAGGAACCGTTCCAGGCTGTCGCCAGCGGCGAGGTAGTCCAGCAGATTCTTGACCGGGACGCGCGTACCCGCAAAAACCGGCGTGCCCCCGAGCACCTCCGGGTCGCATCGCACGACGGATTCAAGCGCAGGCATGTTGGCTCCAAGGCTTGCTATCCAATGGTACACCGAACGGGGTACGGTGCCTAACACGCGTTGCACCAGACGGCCGCCGATGTGATCATGAGCGACCGCTGGTGAAGCTGGACGTTAGCCGCCGAAGGGGCCGGGAGGGCACAATTTCGAGGGTCGGGCGGTGCTCTCAGTTGGGGGGGCATGAATGCTACTGGCCGATTGGATTCCGGAGCTGCGGCACGTGGGTTGGATTCCACGATGGACCGCTCTGAACCGATGGGGCCGCAACCGCGTCCTACGCTCATCATATATCTGGCTCTTTCTGGTGCCGATCTTGGCCAAGCTGCTGGTCAAGGTCAGCCCCCGACATCACCTTGGCTCTCTTCGGCACGACCTTGACCTTCCACCTCGGCTTGCCTTTTAGCTGGAAGCTTTTCTACTACGCAGCGGTCGCGTTCGCGGCCTTCAGCTTTCTCTATGCGATTCGGTGCCCTCGTATAGTCCGGGACTACGACCGCTTCCGGGACTTCATAGACGAGGGCCGGGGCGGACGGCAGATCCTACAGGAGGCGCTTCACGTGTTTTGGCGGCCAAGCCCGTTCTCGGCGCCAGAGATCCAGCGCGAAGTCGTCCGCCGTTTCCTCACAAGCATCGGACACCACCTCGCCGATGACCCCAACCTCAGCCCCGCCCAGTTGCGAGAGTTCGATATCCCGCAAGGCCGAGAGGCCGACGCTTTCTGGCTCGTCAGGGGGCATGCGGATACGGCTCATCCTTTCGCCCGAGCACTATGCGCAGTTCTGACCACACTGGGCTTCTTCCTCATCGTCATCGTCGTCTACGAGAACTTCCGCTATGTCTGGTGGGTTACATTCTGAGGGGGGGCGGCCTAACGAAGCGCTGAAGCTGACGGCGCACCGAAGAGACTGGGGTGCCGCAGCTTAGCGCCGGTGTTAGACCTCCCGGCGACCCACCGATGCCTCATGCGGGGATCGAAGCAGAGCTGACCCAGACGATCGTCGTCGCCAAGGCGTGCGATGATGCCGTGCGCGATCGCAAAGCCCCAACCAAGAACGAGGGGAACTGCTGAGCCGCATGACCAACGACAGCTTCAAAGACATCGAGAAGCTCGAAACCGACCTCTGGGAGGCCGCGGACAACCTCCGCGCTAATTCCAAGCTCACCTCCAGCGACTACTTCATGCCCGTGCTGGGCGTAATCTTCCTGCGCCATGCGGCCAACCGCTTCGAGGCCGCCCATCGGCAGATCGAGGAGGAGCAGGCAACCGGCAGGATGCCCAAGCGCAAGGTGCTCCCGGCCGACTACCTGCGCCGCCGCGCGCTCTGGTTGCCGGAGTCAGCCCGCTACGACGCCATCATGCACCGCGCGGCCACGAGCGGAGCGGACCTCCCCAAGCTCATCAGCGACGCCATGACGGCCATCGAGGCCGAGTTCGAGCCGCTGCTGGGCGTCCTGCCCAAGGACTTCGGCATCTTCGAGCCCAAGGTGCTCGAAGATCTGATGCGCCTGTTCAACAGTGAGCAGATCAAGCAGGCGACCGGCGACGTCTTCGGTCGCATCTACGAGTACTTCCTCGCCAAGTTCTCGATCCAGAAGGCGCACGACAACGGAGAGTTCTTCACCCCGTCCTCGATCGTGCAGACGATCGTCAACGTCATCGAGCCCGACCATGGCGTGGTGTTCGACCCGGCCTGCGGCTCGGGCGGTATGTTCGTGCAGTCCAGCCACTTCATCGAGCACGAGGGCGGCGACACGGCGAAGAAGGTCGTGTTCTACGGTCAGGAGAAGAACCGCGACACCATTCGCCTCGCCAAGATGAACCTCGCGGTCCACGGGCTGGAGGGGAAGATC